>CAZGAM010000135.1:0-6582 GCA_964523685.1 uncultured Oscillospiraceae bacterium
GATCAGCGACGAGCGGTTTGCTCGTATGAGTCAAAGGTACGAGAGTGAGCAGGCAAATCTGACAGTGAAGATCAAGGCCCTGAAAGCGAAGCTCGACATGGTAGGCAGTCAATCTGTCACCGCCGATATTCTGGCCGCTATCAGAAAATATACTCGTGCAAAGAAGCTTACGCCCCGGATGCTCAACGAGCTGATCCAGTACATCGAAGTCCATCAGGCGGAAAAGGTGGATGGCGTATGGGAACAGAAGCTGACGATCCATTACAACTGCGTCGGCGTCATCGACATTCCCACTGAACTGTCGCTTCCCTGCCCCGAAGTATCTGTGAACACGGGGAAGGGTGTTACCGTCAAGCTATGCACCACACGCTATGTCCATTTGAAAGGCCCTGCCGTTTACTTACTTTACACAAAAAAGCGAGTGTTCTTATAGGAGCCTTCAACTCCTATAAAAACACCCGCTATGGTGCGCGAGGCGGGAGTTGAACCCGCACGTCCGAAGTGGACACTAGAACCTGAATCTAGCGAGTCTGCCAATTCCACCACTCGCGCATACGCCCTTAACAAATCCTATATTATCACCTTTCCCGGCACTTGTCAATCACTTTTTTCATCTCTTGTCGTCTTTGCCTGTCCTCCAGACAAAAACCGCACGGGCGTCTGACAAACTGTGCTCTTCTTCAAAACAAACCGCATGGATCACAACCATATTCGCCTGAAATTGGCTTAAAACCGACCGCTCCCTGCTATTCCCTATCTTGCTGACGGCAGATCAATCACCATATATCAAAAGGATCTTCCTCGTCAAAGTCATAATATCGGATACATTCTTCTATCCAGTCATTCATTCTTTCCTTAATATTTGAGTTCAAAAATCGGTACTCCTTTTCTTCTATAAAGCCGTGCTCAAGCATACTTTTATAAAATTTTTTTATACTGGCTGCCGTCGATTTCATATTTCCAGGCGTAGCCACGCATTTTCTGATATACCAATCTCCGAAAAACATATCAGCCTTATCTAACCCATCTTCCATGGGATAGGCATCTTCATAGAGAAGATAATCATTAATATACAACTCGGCATTTTGCAAATGTCTTCTTATGGTATTTTCAGACAATCTTCTTTCTTCCATATCCTGTTTGAAGAGTTCCAGGTATCGTTCGTTCTCTTTACGTATCTCTTCACTCTTTTTATCATACTCATCTAAATCATTCATCCCCTTGTCCCCCCCTTTATGGGACTTCTCTGTCTCAACCAGAGCGCCAGAAGCGGCCAGTTTCCCGCGGAATATTACTCCCGATCTACTGTCGTGTCTGCCTAGAACAACAGAGGGACAGAATAATGCCCCTCTGTATTCCAGCGTTTTACCGTGCCAAGAAGCACTTACTCCTCTGTCAGGACCTCATCTTCCTCCGGAGCAATGCCGCTGGCCTTCCCGGTGGCAGATACTTCATAGACCAGAGCATCGTCCCGGGGCTCATTCTGTCCTCTGGAATGGGACTCATTCCGACGCTCCCTGGGCTGACGGCTGCGGCCCATATCCGGCTCCAGAAGAGCCCGAATGCTCAGGCTGATCTTCTGTTTATCCTGGTCGATGCCTGTAATTTTGGCATCGACTTCCTGGCCTACGCTCAACACCTCGTCCGGCTTCCCAATCCGATGGTCCGCAATCTGAGAGATGTGAATCAAACCATCTACGCCCGGAATCACCTCTGCGAAAGCACCAAAGGGCATGAGTTTTACCACCTTCACCGTGGCCACATCCCCTACCTGATAGGTGTTATTGAACTGCAGCCAGGGATTGTCTTCCTCCTTGCGATACCCAAGGGAAATCTTCCGCTTCTCCGGGTCAAAGCCGAGCACATGCACATCCACTTCCTGGCCGATGGAGAAAGCATCCTCCGGCTTGCGGATATGACTCCAGCTGATCTCCGAGACATGGACCATTCCGTCGACTCCTCCGATATCCACGAAAGCGCCATAGGACGTCATGCTCTTCACCACACCGTGATAGCATTTGCCCACTTCAATCTCCGACCAGATCTTCTCCGCATTCTCCTTGCGCTCTTTTACCAGCACATCGCGAATAGAACCCACAACCCTCTTCCGGGCCCGATTCACTTCCGTAATTTTAAAGCGTACCGTCTTGCCCACCAGATTGGACATGGGTTCTTCCCGGCGAAGTCCCGTGCGGGAAGCAGGAATAAACACATGGATGCCGCGAACATTGACAATGACACCGCCTTTGTTCTCTTCGGATACCTTTCCCTCCAGAATAGTACCCTCTTTGTAGGCGCCTTCAATATCTTCCCAGTTCTTAGCTGCGTCCAGGCGACGTTTGCTCAGCTGAACGGTGCCCTCCATATCATTTACATGAATCACAGTAGCCTGGATCTCATCGCCGACCTTCACCAACTCATTAATATCCGCACCTTCCACGCCGTTCGTAAATTCCGTCGCAGGCAGATACCCGGACTGTTTAGTCGGCAGATCAATGGTGATCTCTGTTGGGCTGATCGCCGCCACCAAACCCACAACTGTCTCGCCCTGGTGGAGCGTACGTATAGAATCCTCCAGCAGCTGATCAAAGGACTTTTCTCCGCTTTCCTCGGCCGGCGCAGGCTCTTCCTGTGCCTGCCCCTCAACCGCCTCTTCTGCGGGAGCTTCTTCCTCAGCAGGAGCAGACTCTTCTTCCGCAGCCGGTTCTTCGTCTACGGCAGGTGTCTCCTCCGCTGCCGGCTCTTCGTCTGCAGCCGGTGCCTCCTCGGCAGGCGCTTGTTCGGCTTTTTCCTCCGTCTCTTCTTCAGCAGGGGCTTCTGCTGCCACCTGCTCTTCCACAGGGGCCTCTTCGGCTGCAGCCGCCTGCTCTACGGCTTCTTCCGGCTCCGTCTCAACGTTGGATTCTTCTTTCAAGATCTCAGGCTCGCTCATTTTGTTTACTACCTCCTTAATTATCCACGATGGCGTAGAAGCCCCGGCCGTCACAGCCACTCGGCTGACTCCCGCCAGATCTTCCTGGTCCAGCTCGGAAGCATTTTCCACAAACAGAACCCTGCCGCAGTATTCCCGACAGATATCTGCCAGGTGGATGGTATTGGCGCTGTGTTTTCCCCCTACTACCACCACTGCGTCATTGTCCGCAGCCAGCTTCCGGGCCTCTTCCTGCCTGATACTCGTGGCATTGCATATTGTATCAAAAATCTCCGCGTTTGTATACTCTTTTTTAATAGAATTAATAGTTTGTTTACTTATTTCCCGGTTGGAGGTCGTTTGAAACACCACAGTGATGGGATGAGCTCTTCCATCCGGCCAGTGTGCGCTCAGCTGATCCAATTCCTCCTGGCTGCGGACAACCAATGCCTGGGAACACCAGCCGCATATTCCTCGAACCTCCGGATGATCCGGCTCTCCGAAAACAATCACTTGCCGGTTCTGATTCCCAGCCCGGGATACAATTTTATGAATATAAGCCACCCGGGGGCAGGTGGCATCCACCACCCTGCAGCCCCGCGCCGACAGAATCCGGAACACCTCTTCCCGCTCGCCGTGGGCCCGGATGAGCACGGACGCTCCGCAAGGGACCTCTTCCGCTGAGGACGCCGCGCGAAGGCCTCGGTCGGCCAGCTTCGCCACCACCTCCCGGTTGTGGGTCAACTCGCCCAGGCACCAGCTCCCCTCCTCCTGGCTGGCTAACTGCTCCGCCATGGCCACCGCTCGAGCCACACCGAAGCAGAAGCCCGCGTTTTCCGCTACGGTAATTTTCAAAGCGCCGCCTCCGGAGGAAAGCGGCTGTGCACCAGCGCCAGCACCGTCTCGATGGTCTGCTCCCGGGTCAGATCCGTGGTATCCACCGCCACCGCGTCCGGTGCCGCCCGAAGAGGCGCCGCAGCCCGATGGGTATCCTGCTCGTCCCTGGCCTGCATATCCGACAGTACCTGCTCCAGGGTCACCTTCTCTCCCCGAGCCGCCAACTCCGCCAGACGTCGATTGGCCCGGGCCGGAAGGGAGGCGGTCAGAAATATTTTCAAGGCGGCCTCTGGCAGCACCACCGTTCCGATGTCCCGGCCGTCCATCACCGTTTTCCGCTCTCGCGCCGTCTGCCTCTGCCTGTCCAGCAAAAAAGCCCGTACCGCAGGCAGCGTGGAGACTGCAGAGGCGTACTGGCTCATTTCCGGTGTCCGGATCTGTTCCGAGACATCCTCCCCCTGGAGGAACATATGCTGCACGCCCCCGTCGTCGTACCGGAAATCAATCTCCAATCCGGGCAGCAGGGCCGACACCGCCTTTTCCTCATAGGGATCTACTTCCGCCCTTCGCACTGCCAGGCCGACAGTCCGGTAGATGGCCCCGGTATCCACATAGATAAAACCGCACCGTCTGGCTACCTCCCGTGCCACCGTGCTCTTTCCTGCTCCGGCAGGTCCGTCGATAGCAACAGCCCACAATTTCCCGCTGTTCTGTGTCTCAGTCATTTTCTGGCCCTCCTCTCTTCTCTGCCGGTCCGGATCCTGCTCAGATCTCCCCGCCGCCTTCACCACAATCATACTACTTTTTAGAAATATGAATTTGTTGATAATATGTAAACAATTCTTCTGGATATAATAATCTTGACAACCTGAACTATATGTATGTATATGTATTTTTTAGGGTTATACATATCCCAAAAAAGAATATCATGATGGGCACTTCCATTCCAGAGGAAATCTTACAATTTCGAGCTCGCCCCTGCACAAAGGTGAAACTGATCAGCGGGCATCACTATGTTTATTATGTATGATGCTGTCCAGCTGAAAAGTGGCGTTGGGGCAAAAAGAGCGAAAATGTATCGGATCGATTATTCCAGGGAAAGGGATTTAACCCCAACAAGAACTACTCTGTGTATTTGTGAAAGACATAGATGACTATACCGTTTTGGAATATGGGTTATACGCCTTAACTTCCGCGGTTTTGTGAACTTGAATATAATGATTTTTAGCCCTTAAGATAATTGTGCTTCATGAGAGAATTATAGAGAGCATGTCTTCTCACTCATGTTGGGACCTCAGAATCGGTTCCTGCTGCCCTGCTGAAATAACTCTTCTCCACCAATGTTTTCCACTCCCGAATCAAGTGTTCGCGTTCTGCTATTTCCTCTTTTGTGGGATGCCTGTTGGGACGCTTCGGTAGAGAAAGAACCGGGACCTGTGCAATTTCTGCCTTTCGTAACCACTCTCGTTCCTCTTCCTCGCGTTGAAGAGTTGCTAAAGACTTAGGCCGGCCTCGGCTTGATTTGCCTATTGACAGAACGGTAATTCCCTGTGCCTCTTGTTCTGCTCTTGCTTTTTCCATAAGAAGAGTTTTCTTGTTCTTGCTTCCCGGTGGTCTTCCTCGACCACGTTTTATGGGTTGCACAGCGGGCGAATCTGTCAACAATTCATGAGTACCATTGTCTGAGGGAATATCAGCAGAGGTGTCTAATAACACTTGAGAGGATTGATCCGTCGTGTCTGCCAGGACCGTGTCTGAAATGGGTAGTTCCCCTTTAGATATGTCCCCGTTTGCCATTTTTTCTGGTTTCGATTCCTCAAATGTTTCACATTCCAGATCGTTGTTCAGTTTTCCACCCATTTTGCAGTTCGGTGCAGAGGTTTCCACGGAATCTTCCGCGGCGGGATTCAGGAGAACCTTACCTTTTGTCTTGCGCCCCCGCTTCTTTTTCTCAGGCATCGTCCAAACACGTGCATCTGGGCCCTTTATTTGATTCGCATCCACTACCAGCCTGTCATTGACCGCATCAACAAGTAGCGCGACGCTGTCATTGGTAAGCTCAAACTCAGAAAACACCTGTTTCTGCACTTTTGTGAGACCACTTGAGTATTCATAACGATTTCCATTATATTCATATTCTACGTTATCGAGTCCGGCTATCATGACGTTGGTGTCAAGATCATGCTTCTGACAAGCGTTTACCATTTCGGTGCGCAAAATACAACCGACAAAGCAGGCAAAGAACCGGTTCAGAATGCTTTCTGTAGTATGTCCTCTTATGGCATCATAACCAAGTTGACTTTTTACTTGCATGAATACATTCTCAGACGTGTCCCTGAGATTGTAGACCTCATCTATCTCCCGCGCTGTACGTTCTTCGGAAGAGCATATGGCTGAGTACCCTTTTCGGTGTAGTTCGACTTCCAGAGCATCCCTATTAATGCGAATGAATTCATTTGGGTCATACTCCAAGTAATTTGCGTATTTATCGGATATGTCACAGGGTTCTTGCTTATGAAAAGCCTTGATAAGCTCTCGCTTCTCTTTCAGCACCCCCTTTATCAGCGCTGTTCGCTGTCCCGCACTGTTATTATCATCATAAAACAGAGCTATGCACGCTTTTTCACCGCTACCTTCCATAATCTGAATGTTGTTGTCGGTAATGCCATATCTCCCCGGTGTGCTCTCCAGCATGTACTGCGCATGATTGAATATTTCATCAGCATGTCTGGACATCATGGTGTTATACCCTTCGGTATTCGATGTCATCATGATTTCGAATGGTATATGCTGTTGAGAAAGCTCCTCAATGCAGTCTTTCGTGCAAAAGCCTC
>CAZGAM010000136.1:0-6457 GCA_964523685.1 uncultured Oscillospiraceae bacterium
CAGGCCAATGTCATGTATAGCCCTCATGGTGTCTGTACTAATCCTGGAGGATGTCACGAACAGTGCAGTGGGCAGATTGTCCCGATTCCGCTCCAAAAGCCGGATGGTAGCCTTGTAGGCAGCGTCACGACAGTAGTAGCCGCCATATTCCAGATATTTCTCCTTGTTGAAAGGCAGATCCGCTTCATTCATAGCATCGACAAATCCCTGCAGACGATCCTGGACGGCAAGTCTGTGCGCCTCACCGGTTACCTGAGCCAGTTTTTGATGCCCATGAGCTATCAGCTCCTTCCCCGCCGCATACCCCCAAGCGTAATTATCGTGGTTGCAGGTAATTATATTCTTCGAAGGGCTGGTGCGGATTTGATGGCAGAAGCAGAGCCGGTAATCCCGGACGGCTAAGGTGGATATGGTCTTCTGATCCAAAATATCCCCCATGACAATACCGCCGGTAATAGTACCGGTGGCGAACAGGCGCTCAATATCTTGGATGTTATTCTCGTGGATGATGGTAACTACCAAGTTGTAGCCCTTCATATTGGCGATATCGATGGCATAGCTTACGAATTCATAGAAGAAAGGCGACCGGGTAACCGTATACTCCCCCTCCTCGGAAGAGAAGTCAACAACAAAAAGTCCCAGTAGCCGAGTGCTTTTCCCAGCTAATTGCCTTGCTGCCTCATCCGGGAAATAGTGGTACTGCTCCATAACTTCCAGTATTTTTTTCCTAGTTGCCTCTGATACATTGCTGTGCCCATTCAGGACCCGGGATACAGTTGCCCGGGATACATTTGCCAGTCTTGCAATCTCTTCGCTGTTCATAGATAAACCCCATTGAAGAATTCGACTTATTTTAACACAATCTGCCCGAAAAGGAAATACAAAAATGGTGCCCGTGTCCTGGCCTTGCGAAATCCGCGCCAAGGTTTGCTCCGGACCGAACATATTTTTGCTTGCTCGACAGGAATCCGCCAGTCTGTGGATTGGCAGCACCGTGCCTCTCTTATGGGAATCCTCAAGGGGAAACGGAACAGCGTTTCACGGGTACGTGGTGAATAGGAAAGAGGCATGTCCTGACACGGGGCATGCCTCTTTCCCTCTTTTGTGATTTTGCTGTTTATGCGTATCCGAGCAGAGCCGGGATCCATGTGGTCAGGAATGGGAAGAAAATGACACACAGACACACGATGAACAGCGATATCAGGAAAGGCCAGATGTACTTGACCGCCTCCACAAATTTGATGCCCGCGATGCCAGAGGAAATATACAGCAGAATCCCTACCGGCGGTGTGATGGATCCGTAGAGGAGAACCATAATCACAATCATGGCGAAATGAATATCATTGAATCCAAAGGCGACTCCAATGGGATACAGAATGGGTACCAAAATGTTAAGCGCCGCGATATTTTCCATAAAGCAGCCAACGATCAGCAGAATTCCCACAATGAGCATGATAGCGGCCCACTTGTTGCTTGTCACACCGGTGATAAACGTGGACACAGCTTTGGGGAACTGCTGAATGCTGAGAATCCAGCCGAAAAGAGTTGCACATCCGATGATGAACATCAGTTTGCTTGTGCTTACAATGCCGTCCCAGAAAACGTCACGCAGCTTGGCCCAGTTTAGTTTCCTGCGGACAATGCCCAGGATGACGGCATAAACGCAGGCGACAGCGGCTGATTCCGTCGCCGTAAAGATACCGGAAATGATGCCGCCAATGATAATAACCGGCATGAGAATAGCCGGGATGGCTCGGATAATGATTTTCTTGCGCTCTGCTGGCGTCTTTTTCGGCTCCCTGACTGCTACAGCCGGGTGGGAGTGCATGTAAATGCGGCAGTTGATAATCAGCGCGACACCCATCAACAAGCCTGGCAGTACGCCCGCCATAAACAGAGCTCCGACTGACAGACCGGTTGCACTAGCGTATATGACTGCTGTCAGCGACGGTGGTATGATTGGCCCTATCATACCGCCGGAAGCAACAAGACTGGCAGAAAATCCTTTTTCATAGCCTTTCTCTGTCATTGCGCCGATCAAAATAGCACCGATGGCGCTTGTGGCGGCGGAAGCGGAACCGGTTATAGCTGCAAAGATAATGCTGGCAACCACCACGACCAACGATAAGCCGCCTCTGAAACGACCAACCAGAAGGTTGGAAAAGTCAATCAAATCCTGTGAGATACCACAGCCATCCATCAAGGCACCTGCCAGAATGAAAAATGGAATCGCCATGAGGGAGAACGAGTCCAGTCCGGCAAAAACCTTGGAAGGGATCATGATGACGGACTGGGGCATGTGCGCGATCAGAGCTGCAAAAGAAGACAAGCCCATCGTGACCGCCACCGGAACGCCCAGCAGCAGGATCACAACGAACACCACCATCAGCGTTACAATCATGTCTGCACCTCCTCAACCTCTTTCCCCGCAAGTTGCTTTCCGAACCGGACAATTCGCAGCACGCTAAATACTCCCATCAAAGCCGCTCCTACCGGAATGGCAGCATAAACGTAACCATAGGGAATCCGCAGTGCAGCAGATCGCTGTGCCATATTGACCAGGGTAAGCTTCCAGCCATAATAAACCAGAACCACATCGAAAACGATGTTGATTCCTTCAATCAAAATATTGAGCCAGATCTTTGCTTTTCCCTTGAGCATTCCTGGAATCAGGTCCAGTGCGATGTGGGATCCGGTGCGCGTGGCTTCAAACATGGTCAGGAAAAATATCCAGATGGAGATATACCGGATCGCCTCTTCCGCCCATACGATAGAATTGTTAAAGACATACCGAAACACCACTGCAGCAAAGGCAATCACCAAAACACCCATGAAGAGAATGACGGATACGTTTTTGATGATCTCTCGAAGCACCTTCATCATAATTTTGGCAGGATACCCCTTGTTCTGAACCCACAAGGGGGGATGCCATCTCCTTTCGGAAATTTTTTGGGACAGTCAGGCGTGCCCTACATGTGGGCATATCGAGAAGGGCAGCCGGGATATGAAGATCCATACGTTCTGCCGGAACTACGGATACCGTTCGAACGATGATCGTATCGGTACCATGCATCAGCATGCGAAGTAATCGAATGCCTGCATGCTCCTGCGGTTGGGCAGCACCTAAGCACGGGGTGCTGCCAGCCGCCCCGCGCAGGCACGTCACGCACCGGCTTCTGCTGGTGAAACAAGGAAAGAAAGACGCCTTGAAGAGGCATCTGCCCCATCTGCACAATACATGCAGGCAGGCCACAAGCTCGTATGTCTACCTCAAGGGCAGTGGACGTCATACCGCCTTCTTCCCACTATCACCGTGCAGGCGCAATGTGCGCCGTACATTGCGCCTGCACACAAGTTCTTTACTTTGTGGCTTCCAGGATCTGGTTGTACAAATCCTGCATAACCTCGCTGTCTGCAATATAAGACTGGCAGAAATCTGCAACTGCCTCGTTGGCGTTGGCACGCTCTTCCTCTGAAAGCGGCGTAAAGACCACGCCTTCCTCCTCCAGAAGGCCCTGGTAATAATCGTTGGATTCTGCAACCATCTCCCCCTCGTAGGTGGTCATTTCCGCAGCGCAGGTAGTGAGCACTTCCTTCAGATCATCGGGCAGGGCATCGAAAACGCCTTTATTGATCACCAGAGAGGTGCCTGGCAGGATGTGGTTCGTCTGCAGGCAATTCTTGGCGACTTCGTAGATTTTATAACTGTAGGCCGTTTCCAGAGAGCCTTCCATAGCATCTACGACGTGCTGCTGCAGCGAGGTGTACATCTCATTGGCGGCAATCGGCGTGGGGTTGGCGCCAAGCGCTTCGAAGCTCTGGACAAACACAGGGGATTCCGGGGTACGGATTTTCATACCGGAAATATCTGCGATGGTTGTCACGGTATCGGCGGCGTAAATATCGCGGGTGCCAGAATATACCCAGGCGAGATTGTACAAATTTGTACTGTCAGCCAGGATCTGGCTCAGCTGCTCTCCGGCGGGGCCGCTGACCACGTCAATCAGCTGATCTTCGTTCTCAAATATAAACGGCAGGTTCAAAACGCCAAACTCGGGGCAGTAGTTTGAATACAGGCTGGCTTCGCCCATCGCCATCTCGATGGTGCCGAGATTTACCTGTTCTACCAGTTCTCTCTCCGCGCCAAGGGCGGCACCAAAAGAAACCGTGATGTTGATGCGGCCGTCCGACTTCTCAGCGACATCTTCCGCAAACTGCAAAAATCCTTTGGTTTGCTGGGCATCCTCCGCCAGGTGCGTGGCAAGAGTCCAGTTGTATTCGGCGTCAGAGGCAAAGGCAGCAGCACCGATGCTGAGTACCATGCACAGGGACAGAAGCAGCGAGATGATTTTTTTCATGATTCTAGTCTCCTTCATTATTTTAGTAGTACAGGGGTGCGTATACGCTCTTACAGACGGGTGCCGGGTAAAATTTCAATCAAAGGATTGTCCTTCTTGTTCAGTTCCACGCCAAAGCCAGGCTTGTCGGAAACCTTTACCCTGCCATTGACAGGGACAACTTCTCCCTCCAAAAGGGGATAATACTGGGGAACAACCTTATCCGCTTTGGGGCTGCTCATAACCCACTCTGTAAATGGGCTGTTCACCTTGGTGCAGACATATTGCTGACTATAGGGACCACTGCCATGGGGAATGATGTACTTGCCATAAGCTTCTGCCAGGTTCCCGATTTTAATCAGTTCCGTTAATCCTCCGCACCAGCCGACGTCCGGCTGTATCACATCTACATCGCAAAATTCCAGCAGCATCCGGAAACCCAAGAGAGATGCCTCATGCTCCCCAGTCGTGACCCATGTTCCGGTTCCTGCTGTTCGCTTTAAATCCCGGAATGCCCAATAGTCATCAGGCATAAAGCATTCCTCGATCCATTTGAACTGGAGATCGCTGGCCACATTCTGCAGCTTCTGTGCGTACTGCAGATCACAGCTCATCCAGCAGTCCCACATCAGCATGAAGTCATCGCCAACTTTGGAGCGCATATCCTGCGCCGTTTCCATATTCTTCCGCAGTCCGGCTTCCCTGTCTGCCGTTGCCCAGACCAGCGGCATCTTGCCTCCAATGAACCCAAGTTCCTTGGCGATGTCGGGGCGTGGACCGGTAGCGTAAAACTCCAGTTCATCCCGCACTTTCCCGCCGATCATAGCGTGAATCGGTTCATCGCGGATCCGGCCCAAAAGGTCCCAGGCAGCTAGGTCAATAGCCGAGATCGTATTCATGACCAGCCCTTTTCTTCCGTAGAAAATAGAACCTTTGAACATCTGGTCCCACATGATCTCAATGTCTTCTACTTTCTTTCCGATGACAAAGCGGTTCAAGTGATTTACCGCCAGCCAAGCCGCTGGATAGCCGCCGGTCGTAATGCCAAATCCAACGGTTCCATCGTCCGCTTCCAATTCAATTACCATCGTTTTCAAAACGTTGATCCCAAAACTGGTCCTTGTCGCCTTGTATTCCGGGTATATGCTCATAGGGGTTGCAATCTGCTGAACGATCCAATGGTTTTCATCCTGATCCATATAGTCTGCTCCGCCTTTGCTGTCTACCACATAGGCGTGCAAAGCAACGATTTTGCGGCCGGTGCTTGCCATAGGCATCCTCCCTATCTGTAATCGTTCGATAATGTACACGCGTTCATTATCGCCCCAAAAATTTACAAGTTCGGAAGCTGTCCTGCATTCTGCACAAATTTTGCGGATTCAAGTCTGCCTCAACCCCTTGCATTGACCATTTTAAACAAAAACAAGCAAATTTTCAATAGGGCAGTTGTCACAAACTTTGGGGTGTAATTTTGTACAATTGTTACACGTGTAACACATAATTGGACACGTGTAACAACCTTTTTCCTTCAGCGGCAGGGTAAATCTCCCGCTCCTTTTGGATCAGACCGCGGAGCCAGGCGGATTTCTTTGTTCCTGCCTTGAATTCGATCTGCCACAGCAGGCTCTTTTTGGCACTGACCGGCTACATACAGCCTTAGCCCTGAACAAACAGGGCAGAATGCCGGCAGGCTTCGCTCTCCCCCTGCCAGTCTTCTAGGCTGATTCTTGAGATCCAATGGAACTTCATGACAGCAGCTATGCTCCGAAGATGTCAGAGATGCCTGTGTGGCAAAATAATCGTACCAGTGAGACAAGTGCAGCACAGACAGACTGTTTTTTCGGTTCTGCCACATGGGCAAAAAATCTGGTAGGATACTGACCATCAGTTGGTCTGCCGTCCTCCCCCAAAACCGTGCGTACCGCTCTGGTACTCGGCTCCTCCCTGGAAAACGCCCAGCATTTCTGTGGACGCTGAACGTGTTGTTTTCGGTCATCCTCCCACCAATAAGCACCCCTGCTTCCCCTTCGTGTTCCCCACTATCTCTCCGCAGCGGTCGTTGCCTCAGCAACGTTTTGTGCTTTCTTTCATCTCGGCTTCGGTGCCTTTCATTGACTGAC
>CAZGAM010000137.1:0-6456 GCA_964523685.1 uncultured Oscillospiraceae bacterium
ACTGCGTAATGGAAACGGTATTTTGAATGGCGCTGGACAAATTAGCCATACGGTTCACCCCTCCCCCATGTTTTATAATACACAGGTCTGTTCGATACGTCAACCGTTTCATCGATAAATTCGGCGATAAAACAGACGATGCGGGGTAAATAAGGAGGATATTCCAGCGTTAACGCAAAAAATGGAAATCTGGCAGACAGGCGGGATTTTCCCAAAGAAGCCGCAGACAGTGCGTCCGCAGCTAAACAAAAAGAATCATCAGGAAGGAGAAAATTCCTCTTTCACAGGAGGTGTTTTTTCCTTTTTTCCACGTCCCAGGAATAAGGCAGCAACCGCAGTGAAGGCGGCAGAAATCAGCAGCTTGCAATAGAAATCAATTCCCCGGCTGAGTACCATAGCGGGAAGAGTGAGTTCTCCAAAAATCGAAGAATATACAGTCAGAAACAGGGCTTCTGTGATACCCATGCCGCCCGGCAGGGGCAGCAGATCGGCAGCTGTCACGATCGCTGCCTGCAGGGGAGCAATGTCCAGCCAGCGGATTCCGGTTAGACCAAAGGCGCGGTAGATCAGCCAGGGGACTGTAAAAAGCGCATAACGCTGGAGAAAGGAGATTCCCTGCACCACAACCATCAGTCCCATGTGACTTTTAAAAAAGGCGGCCGTTTGATGGTATTGTTCCATGGTGGTGAGCAGTTTTTCCCGGCGGGCGGCATTTGGCCTGAAAACGTGGATCTTCTCCAGCCAGGTGAGGAGATGATCAGCAATGGAACGGGCCAGATTGGGGTGGAAGACCAGAAGAAAAAGCAGAGCGGCAAAACTAACGGTCAGGGCCAATCCCAGCCAGAACAGAATAAACAGATTGCCGAAATGGGCTTTCAGCCATTGGGTCCTGAATACAGCCAGAGCCAGGCTTGTAAAGACCAGCACCAATTTATAAGTGATGTTGGAAGCCATCAGCACAACTGCGGAGACGGGAATAGGTACTTTTTCCCGGTGCAGAAAATACATCTGCATAGGCTGGCCGCCGCCGGCTGTAGGGGTTACCGCAGAGAAAAAGAATCCTACAGAGGACACCAGAAAACATTTGAACTGATTGAGAGGGATGCGGCAGGAACGAAACATCAGGCAAAGAATGATGGATTCGCATCCGATAAAGGTCAATACACAGAGCAGGGCGAGCAGCAGCCAGCGGCTGTCGCAGGCGTGTATTGCTTGCATCACCTCTTCCAGATCCTTACCCCTGAAAACGGCATACACAGTCAGCGCCAGAATGACTGCGAAGAGAAGACCGTCGAGCAGGATGGTTTTGCGCTTGTCCTTCATGGATCTCTTTTCTCCTTTCACTTTATTAGGCGGAAAGTCGATTAGGGGGGCGATTTTTCCACAGATGTTCTGGCAGAAACCGAGGGAAGAACAATGGTGATTCTGGTTCCTACTCCTTCGTAGGAGCGAACCTGGAAGCGGCCTCCGTGCCGATTTATAATCCACCGGGCAATGGAAAGACCAAGACCGCTGCCTTCCGCGGAAGTTTCCCGGGCAGTTTTGGATCGGAAAAAGCGATCGAAGATTTTAGGCGCGTCTTCTGCGCTGATGCCAATACCGTTGTCCTGCACGTCCGCGCAGGCATTTTGGCCGTCCATATAGGCGCGCAGTGTGATGCGGGACCCAGGCGGTGAGTATTTCTCCGCGTTTTCTACCAGAACCCGGATGGCCTGTTTCAGGAAGGCATGATCCCCCCGGATGGCTACCGCCGACTGCGCGTCCAGAGAATATTTGTGGTTGGGATCGATCATTTTGCTCTCTTCTGTAATCTCCCTGACAAGTTCCGCCAGATCCATATTCTCCATCCTCAGCTCCTGCCGGCCTGAATCTCCTCTGGCCAGGAAGAGAAGCTGGTCCACCAGCACTTTCATGTGGGCGGCTTCTGTCTGGATGGCCAGAATGGATTCGTTGAGAACTTTTTCATCGCTCTTGCCCCAGCGTGCCAGCATGTCCGCATATCCCTGGATAACGGCGATGGGGGTGCGCAGTTCATGGCTGGCATCGTCCACGAAGCGGACCTGCTCCCGGTACCCGGCGTGCATGCGGGCGATCAGGTTATTGACAGCCGTCTCCAATCCGGCCAGATCCCCGTCCCCCACATGGATCTGCTCATCCGGTGAGGCACCATTCAAATGGTCAATTGCCTCTTCCAGGGAATGGAATTTGCTCTCTTCGAAGCCGTGGGAAGAGATGCTTTCGGTTACTTGGGCGATATCGTCGATAGGGCGGAGATAACGGCGGATATGATTGGTAGCCTGCAGACAGCCGAAGCACCAGCAAAAAAGCCGATACAGGGTCAGTACCAGGAGAATATTTTCCAGCCAGAACAGAAACTCACCCATAACTGCCTGGGTACCGGCCATGTCGATCACGACAGCATGGGCATACCGGTTGCTGCCGCCGGAGGAGAGCAGGTGCAGGGCATGCGAAATATCAATAAAGAGAAGGCCCTCTCCGCTCGTGATCACATTCCACCGGGGAAGCGTGGAAAGAGACACATCCAAAGCAATAGCAGCGCCGGCACACCAGCTGACGACGGCGGTAAGAAACAAAACAAGGCTCTGAAAGAAAATGCGCCAGAGCTTGCCTGCCTGCAGCCGCCAGGCGATGCGGCGGGCGATGGAGGTAGTACGGCCGTTCAAGAATTTTCTCCTTTAATGGTGTAGCCCAGGCCGCGGACCGTGTGGATAAGTTTTACCCGGAACGGATCGTCAATCTTTTGCCGGAGGTAACGGATATATACTTCTACCACATTGGTCTCTCCGGCGTAGTCGTACCCCCATACTTTTTCCACCAGATTTTCTCTGGTCAGGACAATGTCCTGGTTTTCCATCAGCGTCTGCAGGAGAAGGAACTCCTTATGGGTCAGTTCTACCGGGGTATCGCCGTAGGAAACGGTGTGGCGATCCGGATCCAGACGCAGAGCCCCGCAGGTAAGGGCGCCTTTCCGGTGCGGCTGCGCCGTAGAGCTGGTGCGCAGAGCCGCCCGTATGCGGGCAAGAAGTTCTTCAATGGAGAATGGTTTGGTGATGTAGTCGTTGGCACCCATATCCAGACCGCTGACCTTGTCCATTACAGCGTCTCTGGCAGTGACCAGGATCACAGGCAGGTTGGATTCATTTCGAAGCCGCCGGAGCACTTCCAGACCATTCAGGCCAGGGAGCATTAGGTCCAGCAGCATGAGATCATATCTGCCGGACAGTGCCAGTTCTAAGCCGGATCGGCCATCGGCCGCCTTGTCTACCTTATAACCCTCATGGCTCAGCTCCAGTTCCAGAAACCGTGCGATTCCGGCTTCGTCTTCCACAATGAGAATGTTTGCAGCCACAGAGTTGCTCCCTTCCTACAAATCTAACGTAAAGTACACAATTCTGACATAGTGGTTTTTTCAGATTATTAAGAAGGAGACGGGAAGTCCGCCTCCTTTTTGTTTTATGGATTGCTGTTATTGCCGTTATTGCTGCTGTTCCCTCCGGCATTCTGGAAAGATTCCTTAATATTTCCGGCCAGATCGCTGACTTTGCCCATGGCGGCGTTGATTCCGTCCTGCCCGAGCTGCCTGCCCCGGAACTGGTAGCGGCAATCCAGGAAAAGTCCTACCAGCAGAAGAAACAGCATAAAACCAAAGCTGGCAAACAGCAGAAAGATCAGAACCAGAACAGGAACCGACAGAATCTGTTTCCCTCTGCGCAGTACGATAAAATCATTGTTCAAAAGGACGTGGAACAGCTTTTTTATATATTCCCCAAGCACAGCAAAACCATTGGAGAAGGGGCTGGACTCCTTTTCAGAGTTCACATTCCGCACATGATGAATGCGGCTGGACTGGGATTCATCGGTTTCCATGTGTACAGAGGAATCGGCTTTTTTATGGCTGCGTTCCAGTTCAATCATGGCGTCCAGCATATCCCAGCTGTTATTTTCCAGCGCTTCGCGGGCTTCTTCCAAGCTGACGCCTGCTTTCTTGCTGAGAAGCTCAGCCATTTCATATCGCTCCATATGAGAGCCTCCTTGTGCTTATCGTCGTGACAGAGTCTAACACAGCTGACTTAGAAAATCATGAAAACAAAATTAAAATTTGCTTAAAATTGGGCCCTGCTTTCCTCAGAATCCCAGGTCCTCATGAATCAGAACCACTTCCATGCTGTCACACCAGGTTGGCTTTTTCCACAATACCAGCAAGGCGTTGCAGATGCGGTCGGGGCTGCTGCAGTCATGGCACACGCCATCCACTGCGCAGGGTGTTTTTTTGTTCAGCCTTTTGGCGTTGAGAGGGGCTGCAATATTTCTGGCCCGCTCCAGCGCCTGGGGGAAGGAGCCGGAGAGCTTATTTTGCCCCACCACAAAAATCACCCGCTCTTTTTCCATGGTAGAGGCGGATACCCGGTTTCCGCAGCCGTCAATATTCAGGATGTACCCTTCTTCGGATATGGCGTTGGCGCTGGTGAGAAATACCTGGGCATTGACTTCCTGTGTCCGAACCTCTTCCCGCTTGTCTACGGCATGCCACCAGACTTCGTTGTCGGCTTTGAGCCGGTCATAAATGTTCAGCGCGGACAGAGTAACGCTGCCGCCCATCCCAATGGATTTGCCGTGCAGGCTGTCAAGAAGATAATCTGCCGCTTCCTCCTTGGATGCAAATTCCGTAACGGTAAAGCCGTTTCTTTTCAGATTCTCGAGTATTTTTTCCATCCTGCATTCCTCCTGAATGGTGTGTTGTATATGTTGTATAAGGAGCGGGCTCGCTCAGGCCTGACTTTTCAGGATATCCTGGAAGTTTTTCCCGAACACTTCATGGGACTGGGTAACAATGACAAAGGCGTTGTGATCCAAGTCGGAGACCAGCTTCTTCAGCAGAGGAATCTGGTGACGCTTTGCCGCGCACAATACCACGTCTTTCTCTTCGCCGGTATAGGCGCCCTCGCCTTTTAAGATGGTTGCTCCTCTGCCCAGATTTTCGCCAATCGTGTGGGCGATCCGGTGCGGTTCGGATGTGATAATATAGCAGATACTGGAGTTGGCTGATCCATACAGGACAAGATTGACAATACGACTGCTGACAAACATAGTGATTATGGTGTACATGGCAGCGTCAAAGCGGTGAAAGATAATGGCAAAGGCGGTGACTACTACCGCATTCAGGACAAGACTGATGGTACCCAGCTGCATGTACCCGTATTTGCGCCTTACCAGCCGGGAGACGATGTCGGTTCCGCCGCCTGTTGCCCCAACGGTATAAATAAGGCTGCTGCCTGCGCCGGAAACAAGGCCTCCGTACACGGCTGCCAGAAGGGTATCATGGGTGAGAGTCAGGTGGAACATATTGAAAATGTCTATGGCCACGCTGGTGCCCACGGTGCCGATGAGGGAGTAGATGATAAAGCGCAGGCCGAACTTTTTCCACGCTATCACAAACAGAGGTACGTTCATGATCATGATGGCAATGCCTACCGGAAAGCCGACCAGCAGGTTCAGGATTTGTGCTATGCCGGTAATGCCTCCGGAGACAATGTTGTTGGGAAACGTGAGAAATGAGAAACTGGCGCCGACGAGGGCACAGCCAAGAAGGATAAAGAAAATTGTCTTTCCTTCGGTGAGCAGGAACTGTTTTATTTTTTCTGTTTTCATCCGATTATCTATCCTTAGATTTGCATACGCATCTGTTCCTCGCCCAAATCTTGCGCGGTGAGTTTGGCTCCACTGGCGGGCAGGGAGCGGACACGGTAGCGGGACTGCTTCTGGATGAGGGTTTCTTCCAGCAGCTTGGCGGAAACAACATTATATTTTTTGATTTTCATCACTTGTACACCCTGACTGGTACGGCTGGTTTTGGGCGTGAGAAGGGCAGAAGAGAAAACGACACACCGGTCATCTGCCGTCGTGACAGCGATTTCCTTCTCCTCCTGCAGGGGGATTGCGGCTATCAGGGGACTTTTGTCGCTGCAGGCCCCTACCAGACGTTTGCGGTTGGTCTTGGTAGCATAAGAGGAGAGAGGCAGGCGGGTGCATTTGCCGTTGGCATAAAACAGCAGCAGAGAGCCGCTGTAATCCCCCGCCAGTACGGCGGTGACCATACTCTCCCCGGGATCAAATCCCAGCGTGGTGGGAAGAAAATCTCCCAAAACACTGGCCTTGCTGTCCGCTGTATCTGCCAGACGCAGTTTATACGCCTGCTGCTTATCCGTGAAGATCAGCAGGTCCGCGGCGTTGTCCGTCTCCCAGTACCAGCCCAGGGCATCGTCTTCCTTATATTTCTGCTCTCCGCTCATGCGCAGACTTTGGGGCGTGATTTTTTTGAGATAGCCGTGTTGGGAGAGAAATACATGCACGGGATAGCTCTCGATCTCGCTGGTGCCGTCATCGAAGGAGGCCACATCTCCGGCGTAAACGATGCCGGTGCGCCGGGGGGAGGGA
>CAZGAM010000138.1:0-254 GCA_964523685.1 uncultured Oscillospiraceae bacterium
TTCGGCTTGTTCAGCAGTCTAACCCTCGCTTGGTGCCTATAAACAGTGCGAACATGCCCTCTTCAAATATGGATTCCCTGCCAGGTTATGATAGAACCTAGCATATAGTGTCTTTGTGCTGTTTTTCTTGCCATTTTTATGTTACAAAGGTCATTAGAAACAGAGACAGAAGAAGCGCCTATGAGATTTTGGAAACTGAAGAACGCGGAAGACAACATCAAGCTGGTAGAAGAAATTGGATTTCTTCCGTTTTG
>CAZGAM010000138.1:264-6441 GCA_964523685.1 uncultured Oscillospiraceae bacterium
CTTCTCCGTGGAAGATTGCTGCGCGCCGGAACTATGGTTCAGCGACACATTAGATGGTCCCTGGGAGTGGAAAGGGCCGATAGCTCGCAGCCAAAAATGCGTGTATGGGAAATTTTTCTGCAATAAAGCTGGGTTTGTGAGCCGCGAGTGGCTGCCGGATTTCTGTAATTTCCGCAGGGATGGTTATGATTTTGACGCGAGGTATGAAGACGGACTGGCTTCCAGAAAAGACAAGAGCGTCTATGACGCCCTTGTCGAACGCGGAACCCTGCTTTCGAAGGAACTGAAAAGCATTTGCAATTACCGGAAGGGTGGCAACAAGGGCTTTGATACGGTCATCACCCGCCTTCAGAGGCAGACCTATGTCACAATTTCCGATTTTGTCTATATGCAAGACAAAGTTGGAAAGACCTACGGTTGGGGCGTCGCCCGGTATTCCACGCCGGAAGCAATATTCGGGTATGAATATACAGCCAGTGCATACCGCCGGAAGCCCGAGACATCGAAAGAAAGAATTCTGGAGCATTTGCGTACTGTTCTGCCGGATGTGCCGGAACAGAAAATACAAAAGCTTCTCGCATGAGGGGATTCAACACAATAGGACGGAGGAGGAAAAACAGGACGCAGGTCTCTATACCGATTTTGGGTACGCGGGTGTGAACATAAGGAAACGAGATCCGCGACATGCTCCCACCGCCTGTGTTTCACACAGAGGCGGGGGTTTCCTGCTCAACGATGCTAAAATGTCATGTACCGATAGGTTCCTGATAACACCAAAGCATTGAGTATTATCAGGCTACCCCCGTGTGTCCCACGGTTTTGGTTTATGAGGTGTTACGCTGAGAGCAAACGAATGTCCTCGTTTCTTATGTTGATAGCCGCATGGACATCTCTGTCATGCGTTTCTCCACAGGTGGGGCATGTTCCTCTACGGATACTGAGGTTTTTGACCTTCTGGTTCTGATATTCGCAGTGGGAACAAAGCTGGGAGCTCGGAAAGAATTTATCGACTTTGACCAGCTGTTGACCTTTGTTTTTCCAATTTGTACTTGAGAAACGAAGGAAACATTCCCCAGCCGTTATCCATGACGGATTTCCCGAAATGAAGGCCACGGGACATTGCCTTCATGTTGAGATCTTCGATGCAGAAACAGTCGTAAGTATTGGCTATCTGCCTCGACTGCTTATGCAGGAAGTCCTTCCGCTGATTGGCAATGTGCTCGTAAAGTTTTGCAATTTTTCAACTCTTTTTTCCCTGTTTTTCGACCCATTTTGCATACGGGAAAGCTTTCTCTGCTCTGCTGCGAGCTTCTTCTTGGCCTGCCTGTAATATCTTGGATAGCTGGCTTCTCGGCCCTCACTGTCAACATACAGCTCGTGCATGGAGAAGTTCAGTCCGAGAGCGGATTCTACAGGAACTTGTTCTGGCTGGTTATCGTATTCAAAAGAATACTGGCATAATATGCTTCGCTCGGTGTCTGACTGACGGTCACCGATTTCAGCTTATAGCCTTCCGGAACAGGCCGATGCAGCTTGCTCTTGATCTCCCCGACTTTTGGAAGACGGAGTGTTGTCTCTGAAAGGCCGATATTATTTACGATACGTTTTGTTGTGTAGCTTTTCCTGCTGAACTTCTTCGATTTGAAGTTTGGAAAACCGATATCAGGCGAATGAAAGAAATTCTGAAAAGCTGTTTCGAGATGGTTCTGTGCGTTGACCAAAGCAAAACTGTCAACTTCTTTTAACCACGGAAATTCGGTTTTATACTGAGCTGGCGTGTTTCTTATCCTCTTGCCGGTTGTCTTAGGGGCGTTGATCTTGGCTTCGATCATCTTGCTGTAGATAAACCTGGTGCAGTCAAATGTTTTTCCCAGCAGTTCCCGCTGTGCAGCATTTGGACCCCTTCAATATTTGAAAGTGATGTTCAATGCTTCTCACCTTTGCTTTCAATATATTTCCTGATGATCTCGACGGGAACCCCTTTCGTTGACGGCAGGCAGAAACTCCGGCTTCAGAAGTGTTCCTTCCACAACTGTGTGCGTATCTGAGGGAACCCTTTTTTGAGAGTCCTGCTGCTCGCGCTTTTGTAGGCTTTGATGAACTTGCTTATCCTCGGTATTTGGATGCGCTGTGAATAATATGTGCACGTGATCTTGATCGTGGTTCCCTTCCTGCAAACTAATATTATATCTCGGAGCGATATATCTGAATATTTCTTCCGCTCGGTCTGATATTGCGTCGTCAAATACTTTCCTTCGCTATTTTACAACTAATACAAGATAGTAGTGCAGAAGAAATACTGAATGTGCGTTGCTGTCTAACTCTATTGTATTTCAATATCCTTTTGTATTTTCGGCTGAGTACATTATACATCGGATTCGAGTATTTGTCAAGAGACATGCAATTCATCCCATCACTTAAAAGCGGGGGGATGAATTGCATCTAATCTTGATAAAATTGGGCCGTAAGCTCAGGTAACTGAAGGATGCGGACGAAGATGAGAGGCGCTGCTGACAAACAGTATTCTGGTGCTGTTAGCCGGATGCCTGTCTTTATCCTGACTTCCTGTGTGAATCGAGGGAGATCAGTTCCCTGCAAATCACAACGTAAAAACCTCGATATTATTAGCGTTTGCGTGTTGACAAGCCCCCTGTCAATACCGGTTATCATTCTATCATACCGAAAGGCACACGGGAACGTCTCGGAACTGGAAACCCGGCAACGATGGGAAAGGAGGTATGGATCGGCGGGAACGTGACAATGGCAATCATGCAGTGGCTGTTTCGGTGCGGTTATTACCAAGGATGCGCCTGATCACTGCATCGGGGGACGGAATACCCGCCAAAAAATCCCAAGAAATACAGCGTTTCCTCAACAAACCCTGCGGACCACAGAAGAGAGGCAAAAGCATGAATTCCGGCACCTGGTCCTGCGCATGGTCAGTACTCAACATAGGGACATTTGAGCCAATGCGTCCAGTGCCTGTCCACTACCCGTGTCTTTACCACACCTCCGGCGTGAGTGATGGCCTCAACCGCCATGCCATTGCCGACATAAACGCCTATATGGCCCTCCACATAGACCAGAAGGCCTGGCGTTTCCGGCAGTGTATCGATGTCGCCTTTATCCGGTGCATTTTCAAAAAAACCGGGAGTTCCCCAGTCCGGCATGTCCCCGGAAGTATATTGAATTCCTTCCCCAGGGACATACCAGCCATAGCTCTTGATCAAGCCAGCGCAGTCCACTGTGCGGCGATTGAGCCATTTTTGGTGGACAATCTCTGCATACTCCGCCAAATCATCCGGATATTGTTCCAGTTTTAGGTTCCACAAGTCTTCCGTAAGGACCTGACCGAAGGTACCCCAGACATACCCCCACTGATTGTCCCAGGCCATATTCGCCCAGGCAGCCAGATCTGCGGCTGTTTTCGTGTTCGGATCCGCCAGCAGTGACTCGTCAATTTCATTGGAATTGTTCCCGCCGTACTCCACATGCACATATTCTCCCTCCCGGTACTCGAACATATCCGGAGGAATGGGGGTAGGCTGCGCAGGGGACGCGGTTGGTTCTTCCATCGGCACCTCTTCCGTTCGCCATGGTTTGAGCCAGAGCACTGCGGTGAGTACTGTCAGCAGAATAACCAATCCTGCCTCTAAAAAAGGCCCATAGGCGAAACTTTTCTTTTTCCCTCTATCATTCATCGATTGTTTCTTCCTCGTTTTCTGTGGTAACCTTATTGTACCAGAGCACCAGGGAAAGAAACAGAACCTGGACCTTGTGTGTATATTAAGCTTTTCTTATTTTTGATATCATCCGAGGATATACTTCCCTGCCGGATGAAGTGCTGGCGCTGCTGCCGGGAATTTCCCGAAGCATATCTCAGCGCCGCTGGCGGTTCAGTATGATCCAAATTTCATAAAAAGGCGGACAGCAATGATGACAAGAAAACTCTATTATGAAGATGCCTGCATCCAAAATTTTGCCGCCAAGGTGGTTTCCTGCGAGCAGCAGGGAAACACATGGGCGGTGGTGCTGGATCAAACCGCGTTTTTTCCAGAGGAGGGAGGGCAGAGTGCCGATACGGGCTTACTGGGGCCTGTGCATGTTCAAGACGTGCGGGAACATGACGGCGTGATTACCCACTATACGGACGGCCCTCTGATCACAGGCGGGATGGTCTTCGGCAGTCTGGATTGGCCGGAGAGATGGAGGAAAATGCAGACCCATTCCGGGGAACACATTGTCTCCGGCCTTGTGCATAGAGCTTTCGGGTATAACAATGTAGGCTTTCATCTCTCTGAGTGCGGCTGTACAGTGGATTACAACGGAGAGCTGACCCGCCTTCAGCTGGATGAACTGGAAAACAGGGCTAATAAGATCGTCTGGGAAGATCGGAAAGTGACCGCCCAGTTTCCACCTGCGGAAGAGCTGAAAACTCTGGAATACCGGAGTAAGCGCAATCTGGAGAAGGATGTGAGAATTGTCTCCATCGAGGGGGTGGATACCTGTGCCTGCTGTGCACCGCATGTCCGTTCCACAGGTCAGATCGGTGTCATCAAACTGCTGGATTTCATGCGCCACCGGGGCGGTGTGCGAATCTGGATGAAGGCGGGATCTGATGCTCTGGAAGATTATCGCTCCCGTTATACCGCAGCGGCAGCGGTATCCGGTCTCCTGAACGTGCCGCAGAATGAGATCGTCTCCGGTGTGGAAAAACTGCTGCGTGCGAGAGATGCTCTGAAAAAGGACCTGTCCGATCTGCGCAGGGAGAGGGCCCAATCCCAGGCCGCCGAACTGGAATGTTCACCGGGGAACATGGTACTGTTCACAGATGGAGACGAGGAGATCATGAGAATATTCGCCAATGCGGGCATGGAGCGATGTGCAGGGGTGTGCGCCGTGTTTTCCGGCAGAGATGGAGAATATCGCTTTGTTATGGCTAGTTGTTCCACGGATATGCGTCTATTTATGAAGACTAACGGGCCAGCCCTGGGGGCAAGGGGCGGAGGCAGCAGCCGAATGGTATCCGGAAAATGCTCAGCAGACAGGAGTACCATCGAAGCATATTTCTCTGTCAACGGCAAGACATTATAATCGTTTGCGTTATACAGAGGTGTTGCCTTGTTATCACGCCTGGTATGCCGAAAGCCCTAAATTCCAGGTCAATCACTTTTTTGGTGGGTTTCAATACATCACCACTTTAATCTTACCCGAGTCAACAGCCCATCCCCTAAAGGGAATGGGCTGTTGACATAAAGTTCGATCAAATTGCCTGTTTCATTCAGCCAAACTCCAACCGTTTTACCGCTTCGATTTCGTAAAAATGGCGTTCTTCCCCATTGAAAATACGCATCAGCTTGAGACAGTGAGACCGGCTAAGATAGAATTTTCTCCCTGTATTGCATATAGCAAATTAGTGAATTGGGCAGACAGCGTCTAACCAATTTGATCGGACGCATATGTTGTATCGAACTTCCGCATTTGCTTTAAAATGTTGGAAAATTGTATCGGCAGTTGTGAACGGATTCTCCACAAGCAGCTTCTTTACAGCCTGATGGACTTTGGGGGGATTGGATACCCTGATCTCTGCGGTGATAGTACAATAGCAGTCAATATGGCCGCCTCTGTATGGCCACAGCAGAACTTTCCCACTCAAAATTCCAGGTCTTCGGACAGAATTCCCAAAATCCACATTATTATTTTTCCTCCCAGGAAGTTCTATTTTCCTCTCCCAGTAACCGCTTATACATGGCGGCCGTCTGGGACGCCGTCTTTTTTAGAAGCCCGCACTCTTTCTGCAGATATTCGGTCAGTTCAATCTCATCCATGTCAGGTGCTTTAGTAGGCGCTCCTGCCAGCAGACTTGTCAGTACCAGTCTTGCTTCCAGGGGTTTCACTTCTTCGGACAGAAGTCGATTATATACTTTACAGGGATTCTTCTCCAGGCTAGCAGGACCCTTTTCATCAATGATTTGGTGCAGGGTTTCCATGACCTTCTTATCCATAGTACCTCTCCTTTATTAGTAGAATACTTATGCGAAAGCATCGGGAATGCCAAAGAAGTTCGCTCTCTTTGATGGCTTGCCAAAAGCCCGATACATATTTGAAATTTGCATCCCCTCACCTTTCTTAAAATAATGGTAGGGCAGTTGGCATCGACATTTTTTCGTTTTGCAG
>CAZGAM010000139.1:0-6439 GCA_964523685.1 uncultured Oscillospiraceae bacterium
TGTACCTGTCGCATAGTTCTTTCTCCTTCGAAATCTCCAACCCGTCAAAGAGTGATTTATCCGCATCCAGCGAGAAGAAGTTCTTCAGCATGCTCATGGTTAAGGACTTGCCAAACCGACGAGGACGGGTGAAAAGAGTTACTTTGCACTTGTTTTTAAGCAAATCTCGAATCAACCCGGTCTTGTCGACGTAGTAGTAATTATCGGTACGGATTTCATCAAAATGTTCAATCCCAATCGGGAGCATCCTTTTCTCTTCCATGCTGCTACAATCCTTCCCTTTATAATAGCGCACTGCGATACATAAATCTCTAACGGATAGCGGTGCACAGTACCAAGGCACGCTCCTGTCGACATTTTGTGAGACCTCAAACACAGGAGCAAAATGGCTGCCCACCCCCTATTTTCTTATTGATTTGACGCTTACGATATAGGCACGCCGGGGTAGCGGCTCCTGCAGAGCAGAACCCCTTTCCCCGGCTCTCCGATCAGATAAATTTACCGGGTTTCCGTATCATCGCTCGGTAAAAACACTTTTGACCCTCACGTCATACTTTATAGAGGGCAGGACTCCTGTAAGCCCAGATCCCTTTATCCCTGCACTTTAGCCGTCTGTCCCTTTGCCGGACCTCAAATCTTCGGCTTCTTCCAGACCCATGGCCTCACTCAGACGAGCTGGAACCATCAGGCTGTTCGTTTTCCCTTTGACTTCCCATCCTCTCCAGGTCCGCAGCCGGTTCCTCCGACTGATTTATCAGGTCATCGGAGCCATCGTCAAAGTCCTCTGCGGATACATCTACCGCTCTGCCCGCAGCCTTTGCCGCCTTCAAAGACTGGGCAGACATAAGCTTGTGGGCATTTTCGCGGATTTTTGTCTCCAGTTCGTCTGCTTTATCCGGGTTTTCCCGTAAAAATTCCCGCACATTCTCCCGGCCCTGAAAGCGCTCTCCGCAAACCGTATACCAGGCTCCCGCCTTCTCGATCAGATCCAGCTTGACACCAAGATCTATAATCTCACCGGTTTTGGAAATTCCCTCTCCGTAGAGGATCTCAAAGGTCGCCTCTTTGAAAGGAGGCGCGACTTTGTTCTTTGCCACCTTCACCTTGGTAAGGCCGCCAACCTGCTCGTCATCCAGTTTTATTCCGCTGATCCGACGGACATCCAGACGGACGCTGGCGTAATACTTCAGCGCCCGCCCGCCGGATGTGGTTTCTGAAGGACCGTAGTTTTGAAATCCGGTAGAGATTTTTTCTCTCAGCTGATTAATAAACACTACAATGCATTGGGTACGGCTGACAATGCCGGCCAGCTTCCTCAGCGCCTGGCTCATCAATCTGGCAAGAACGCCTACGGCGCTTTCTCCCATTTCCCCCTCCATTTCACTGCGGGGCAAAAGGGCTGCCACAGAGTCAATGACAATGACGTCCAGTGCACCGGATCGAACCAGCGCCTCGGTGATCTGCAGAGCCTGCTCCGCTGTATCAGGCTGGGAAATAAGCAGATCGTCAATATTCACGCCCAGCGCTTTGGCGTAACTTGGATCCAATGCATGCTCTACGTCGATATACGCAGCCTCTCCCTCGTTCTTCTGGGCGGAAGCCACCAGATGCAGGGCCAGTGTTGTTTTGCCACTTGCCTCCGGGCCATAAATTTCCACGATTCTTCCCCGGGGCAGGCCCCCAATGCCCAATGCCAGATCCAGACCAATCGACCCTGTGGAAATACTCTCCACATTGATCGGTATATCCTCACCGAGACGCATAATGGCTCCCTTGCCGTACGTCTTCTCAATCCCGGCAATAGCCGTTGCCAATGCCTTTTTCTTGTCCTCTGCCACGCCTACCTGCGGCAGAGGAGCCGATTTCTTCGCCATAATTTTTTAACCTCACTATGCATATTCCCGCAGCGCACTTCAGGTACCTTTTTTCTGACCAATCATGACACGCTCCACCCCGCGGGTATCCTGGAGAGGGGTGATATTCTCATACCCTGCCTGGGCAAGGAGCTGAGACACGGCCTCCGCCTGCCCCTCTCCGATTTCCAGCATAACACAACCGTTGTCCCTTAAAACGGACTTCCACAAGTGAATGACCGGCCGAATAATGTCCAATCCATCCGGACCGCCGTCAAGTGCCTCGATTGGTTCATAATTTTTCACGGAGGGATCCAGGTTCTCCAGTTCTCCGGTTGGGATATAGGGGGCATTGCAGGTAATGAGATCAAAATCTCCCAGCAGCATAGGAGGCTTTTCGCGCACATCCGCTTCCACGCACAACACCCGCACATCCAGGTTATTCTTATGAATATTGCGCCGGCAGAGACTGAGGGCTTTTGGGCTGTTGTCCACCATCACCACACGGGCACCGGGCATATGCACACCCATCGCCACCCCAACACAGCCGGATCCTGCGCACAGGTCCAAAATCCGGGGCCGGCCGTTGCGCCCCTCGAACATCGCAATCGCGGCCCGTACCAGCACCTCTGTGTCAGTCCTGGGAATCAGGGCATCCCTGGTAATCTCCAGAGGGACACCGTAAAACTCCCAGGAGCCGGTAATGTACGCCACCGGCTCTCCCTGAATGCGGCGGTCTACCATTGTCTCCACCACTTCGTCCAGGTCGTTGTTGGCGTACAGGTTCAGATCCCGCATCAGTTTTTCCATGGTTTTGCCGGCCGCCTGGGAAACAATCAACCGCGCTTCCAGGCTGAAAGCCTCAATACCGGCGTCCCGCAGACGCCTGCGGGCCTTAATGTAAATATCATTATATGTGATTGCCATATCTCCGTGCCTATCTGTACCCCGCGGGTGACTGTCAGGACAGCCTGCGGTCCATACTGTTTTTCTCTGTCCGGAATATCCCTTACCAAGCGTCGGCGCCCTTTTTTTCGGGAATAACCAGTTTCAGAGATTCGATGCCCACTTCAATCATACTGTCGTCCGGTTCCCTGGTTGTCAGGTGCTGGAGCATCCTGCCCGGCCAGGAGAGAATTTTTGCCAGAAGCAGATTATCATGCCGGCCGATCCAACGGTTGAGTTCATAGCTGAGCGCTACCACCACCGGCAGGAGCAGCAGCTTGACCAGTATCCGCAGGAACACATTGTCCACGTGGAGGAACGCGTTCGCCAGAATGAAAACAAAAATGCTGAGGATAACCACCACCAGAAGGAAACTGGTGCCGCACCGGGGGTGGAAACGGCTCTCTCCGCGTACATTTTCCACTGTCAGTTCCTTGCCGTGCTCATAGCAGAAAATGCTCTTATGCTCTGCCCCATGGTAGCCCCACATGCGGCGCATCTCTTTCATCTGGCTGACAGCGCCCATATACCCCAGGAAGATCGCCAGTTTCAATATGCCCTCCAGCAGGGTACGAAGACCATCATGGCCGTGGCGCAGAGGAGGAATCAGCCCTACCAGAAAAGTGGGCAGGAAAATAAACAGCCCTACCGCCAGGCCCAGGCCAAGTACTACCGCAATGGCAATAATAATTTTTTCCGCCTTCTCCGAGCTAAACTTCTTTTCAATCCATTGATCCAGTTTGCTGGGCTCTTCCTGTTCCTCTTCAGGTAAAAAATTCGCGGAATACGTGACCGCTTTCAGCCCCTTGCCCATAGATTCAAGAAAACTTACCACTCCGCGGATCAGGGGCCAGCCCAAAATGGGGTACTTTTCTTTGAGCGGGTGAAGCGTCTCCACTTTTTTGATCAGTTCCCCCTCCGGGGACCGGACGACAATGGCCTGTTTATCCACACCCCGCATGAGAATGCCCTCAATAAGTGCCTGACCACCGATGGATGTGCGGAACATACAGCTGTTCTGGTCCGACTGCTGTTTTTTTGCCATAATAAAAACCCTTTCTATCTTGCGCATAAATGGAAGAAGTGCTGATCTGACCGCATTCTGCGGCCTTATCAAATTGTGAGGTCCTCCTCTTTCTTCACCGGAAGCATCACCGTGACGATCAAGCCGGTCCGTCCGTCCGCTGCATTTTCCAGCTCCAGTTTTCCCTTGTGCCGGGTGACAATCTCATCGCAGACAGAAAGTCCGATTCCGCTTCCCCGCTCCTTGCCGCTTCCCTTATAGAACTTCTTTTTCACAAAAGGAAGTTCCTCCGCAGGGATCCCGGGACCAAAGTCCCGAAAGCGGATAATCACCCAGGAGCTGGTCGCTCCGATGGTTACCTGGATGCGCCCGGCGGCGCGGCCATATTTGGCGGCATTATCTATAATATTCAAAAATACCTGTTTCAGACGCTCTCCGTCTCCCAAAATATAGGGAATATCCTGGTCCGGCGGTGAGTATTCCATGGTGATGCCATCCTGCTCCAGAAGCTTTCCGTAAGTGAAAATGGCATCTTCCAGCTCCCCTGCCACATCCAGCGTCTCCACGTTCAGGTTGAACCGGCCATCCTGGATTCGAGTAAATTCAAGCAGAGATTCCACCATCTTTGTGAGCCGCCCGGATTCTTTGGATATAATGGCAATGCCCTTCTGCGCATCAGATGAAATAGACTCGTCATAAGCCAGGGTTTCCGCCCAGCCGGTTATCGCGGTGAGGGGCGTTCGCAGTTCATGGGATATGGAGGAAATGAACTCTGTCTGTACTTTTTCCGCCTCCCCAATTTTTGCGCTCATCTCATTGATGGCGTCTGTCAAATCTCCGATTTCATCATCATATTTTTTTTGCACCTGTATGCCATAGCTTCCCTCGGCAATACGTCTGCTCATGGTTGTCAGTTCCACCAGTTGTTCTGTAACCGGCATGATAAAAGAGAGGTTCGTTACAAGCACGGCAAGCACGACCAGCAGCCCGATCCCGGCCACAGCGGCGGAGATCAGAACAATCTGACGCGTCACCAGATGCAGACTTGTAACATAGCGCATCGCTCCCACCACCGTACCATCCGGGCTGAAAAGAGGAGCCGTCACGGCCATAATTTTTTCTCCGGTGCCATAACGGCGCCCGGTCCACGTCCCAATCGTATGCTGTTCCAACGCCATGTGGACATCTTTTGTATCCGCCACCGTGCCTGCGGAGATTCCATAACTGGATACTTCCACCATGCCGTTCGTGTCCACAAACTGTAATTCCAGAATATTTTTATCTTCAAAATTTTCCGTATACCGATAGGCGCTCTGATAATACTGACTGTAAGTCCGGGAAATATAACTGGTAAAAAAATTGGATGCGGACTGTGCCTTGGCAGATAGGCCCGTGCGCACCGCGCTGTAGTAGTAACTGCGCACGCCCAGAGAAAAAACCATCACAAACAACACCACCACTGCGATGGTGAGAAGCACACCAGAACGCATCCATCGGTTCCGGAGCCCTCTCACGGGGGCATGACCAAAGACTTTCATAAAAAGAAAATAAGGGACCCGGCTGACAAGCCGGCTGGAAGGGGGGACCTCTTCCTTCCCGGTTGCCTCCTTTCGGCAGATAGAAAAAAATCAAACACTTGACAGAAACCCGGAATTACACTATATATTTGTAATAGTATAACCCGAAAACGCCATTTTGGCAATATCCTGCGCCAACCTGGCTGCAAAAAATCCACACTGCCCTGTCTCCGGCAGGATCAGCACAACAGGACGAATCATGTTTTGCTCCATGATGCGCTCCAGTTTTCTGTCAGGAAACCTGATCCCGTCATAGCTGCCTGTGACAGAATAGACCGTCCCGCTGATTTTCGTCAGCGTGACCTCTGGCAAGTCATAGGCGGAAAAGTTCCGGACATGAAGTTCGCCGGATTCGTCTTTTCGCTTTTCATGATTTTCGTGATTGGCAGAAAGCGGCTCCCGCTCAAAGTACGGGTCTGGATCGGAGAAGTAGCATGTTGAGATCTCCTCGTCCGGCTTCTCGCATCATCGCAAAGATGTCAAAGGCTTCATCTGCAGTGGTACAGCACGGAGTACAGGCGCGTGGCACTAATGCCCGCCAGCCAGTCGACCTTGGCACGGCACAGCGCCGCCTGAAACAAACCGTCATAGCCGTGACCGGGCCGCAGATGGGCGAAGCCCTTCCGGATGGCGGCGTCCTCCAGGGAGGAAATCCACAGCCGCAGCATGGGCTTTTACATCCGGCCAAAGCATAAACATTGCAAAAGATAATAAGCTCTCCCTCGCGCCCGGCATCGCAGGCGTTCACAATCTCGGTCACGTCCTCCCGGTCCATGAGGGATCTCAGGACGGAAAACCGCTTCTGCCTGTTATGGGGGACGATGTAGCGCCAGTTGTCCAGCAGGATGGGAAGATCCTCTATCCGCCACTTGGCGAACTGCAGGTCGTATTCCCCGGCACTGGCAAGCCGGCCAAATAGCCTACACACCAGGACACCACATAGCCGCCGCCCTCCAGATAGCTGTCCCTGCGAACACTGGCACTTATACAAGTTTCCACAGAAAAATTAACTACTGATAAAGAATAATTCCTGTAGTTTA
>CAZGAM010000140.1:0-2269 GCA_964523685.1 uncultured Oscillospiraceae bacterium
GAGGTATATTTTTTGATCACATCTTTCAACTCTGACGTAATTATGGAAAGCTGCAGGCGTTTGGAGTAGTGATTATCCTCCAGATCCTGGATCTCCTTCCCCAGCTGGTCCAGTTCTGCGGTCCGCTTCAGGATATATTCCCGGTTGATGTTCCGCAGTTTGATCTCCGCTACATAATCTGCCTGCGCTTCGTCTATCCCGAAGCCAATCATCAGATTGGGCACCACCTCTGCCTCGGATTCTGTTTCCCGAATGATGGCGATCGCCCGGTCAATGTCCAGAAGGATGGCTTTCAGTCCCTCCAGCAAATGGAGCTTTTCTTTTTTCTTCGATGCGTCGTACCATACCCGGCGCCGTATGCACTCGGTGCGCCAGGCGATCCATTCGTTGAGAATTTCCTTGACTCCCAGCACTTTGGGCGTGCCGGCAATGAGAATGTTGAAATTGCAGGGATAGTTGTCCTGCAGAGGCGTGAGCTTGAAAAGCTTTGCCATCAGCCGGTCCGGATCGGTTCCCCGTTTGATATCTACGGCCAGCTTCAGACCGCCCAGATCCGTCTCGTCCCGCATGTCAGAGATCTCTTTTACTTTTCCCTCTTTGATGAGGTCCCGGCATTTGTCAATCACCGCCTCGGCGGTCGTGGTATAGGGGAGCTCGTAGATCTCAATAATGTGCTCCTTTTCCACATAGCGCCACCGGGCACGGACGGGGAAGGAACCGCGTCCGGTCCGGTAGATCTCCGCCATTTGCCCGGCGTCGTAGATGATTTCTCCGCCGGTGGGGAAGTCCGGTGCCGGCAGGGTAGTGAGAATGTTGTGTTCCGGATTTTTAATCAGCTCTATGGTGGTCTGGCAGACCTCCGCCAGGTTAAAGCCGCAGATCTGGCTGGCCATGCCCACGGCTATGCCCAGATTGGCACTGACCAGCACATTGGGAAAAGTGGTGGGCAGAAGAGTGGGTTCTGTGGTGGTGTTGTCGTAGTTGGGCACGAAGTCCACCGTGTCTTTGTCTATATCCCGGAAAAGCTCTGCGCAGATGGGGGCGAGCTTTGCCTCCGTATAGCGGCTGGCGGCATACGCCATGTCCCGGCTGTATACTTTACCGAAATTGCCTTTGGAATCCACAAAAGGCGTATTCAGAGCCTCATTATCCCTGGTCAGCCGGACCATGGTCTCATAAATGGCTGCGTCGCCATGGGGGTTATAATGCATGGTCTGGCCTACGATGTTGGCAGATTTGGTGCGGGCTCCGTTCAGGAGTCCCATTTTGTACATGCAGTAGAGAAGTTTGCGGTGGCTGGGTTTGAACCCATCGATTTCCGGAATGGCGCGGGAGACGATCACGCTCATGGCGTAAGGCATGAAGTTCAGCTCCAGGGTGCTGCTGATCGGCTGGTCAATGACCGCTCCATGCAGACCCATGACATTGGGATCGGAAACTTTCCTGTTTTCCGGCTCTTTGCTTTTTTTGGCCATAGTGGTTCCTCATTAAGAAATATCTGCCAGTTCCAGATATTTATATCCTTCCTGGGCAATGTGGGTCTTGCGTCCTTCCAGATCATTGCCCTCAAACAGTTCGAAATAATAGGCGGTCCGCTGGGCATCCTCCGGCATGACCCGGATCAGCCGGCGGGTCTCGGGGTTCATGGTGGTGAGCCACATCATTTCTGCGGAGTTTTCCCCCAGACCCTTGGAACGGTTTACGGAAAACTTTGACTTTCCCAGTTCCTCTACAATTTGGTTCTTCTCCGCATCGGAGTAGGCGTACCAGGTCTTTTCTCTGCAGGTAATTTCATACAGGGGGGATTCCGCAATATAGACATACCCCTTCTGAATGAGAGTCGGCGTAAGACGCCAGAGCATGGTCAGGATCAGCGTGCGGATCTGATAGCCGTCCACGTCAGCGTCCGTGCAGATTACCACTTTATTCCAGCGAAGATTCGTCAGATCAAAACTGTTGAGCTCCTTGCTGTGCTTTTCCACTTCCACGCCGCAGCCGAGAACTTTTAAAAGATCGGTAATGACATCGCTTTTGAAAATCCGGTTGTAATCCGCTTTCAGGCAGTTGAGGATTTTTCCCCGCACCGGCATGATGCCCTGAAACTCTGCATCCCGGCCCATTTTACAGGAACCGAGGGCGGAGTCGCCCTCTACAATATACAGCTCCCTGTGTTCCGGGTCCCGGCTCCGGCAGTCTACAAATTTTTCTACCCGGCTCACAATATCCATGGAGCCGGTGAGTTTCTTCTTAATATTCAGACGCTGTCTTT
>CAZGAM010000140.1:2279-5111 GCA_964523685.1 uncultured Oscillospiraceae bacterium
CCGGCTGCGCTTGTTGATGAGCACCTGTTCTACGGCTTTGTCGGCTTCCGCCTTGTGCTCAATGCACCAGATCTCCAGCTTTTCCTTGAAGAAGTCCACCATTGCCTCCTGTACGAAGCGGTTGTTGATGGATTTTTTGGTCTGGTTTTCATAGCTGGTTTTCGTCGAGAAACAGTTGGTGACCAGAATCAGGCAGTCCTGCACATCCTGAAAAGAGATTTTTGACTCATTTTTCTGGTATTTTCCCTGCTTTTTGATGTAGGCATCCAGCGCATATACAAATCCCTGCCGGGCTGCCTTGTCCGGGGCTCCCCCGTGCTCCAGCCAGGAAGAGTTGTGATAATACTCCAGCAGATTCACCTGATTGGAAAAACAGAAGGAAGCGGACAACTTGACCTTGTACTCATCCAGATCGGCACGGTCCCGTCCTCTCCTCTCTGCTTCTATGAAAACAGGGGTGGTAAGAGGGTTTTCTCCGGCTGCTTCTGTCACATAATCCAAAATGCCGTTGTTGTACAGGTAGTCGGTTGTTTCGAACTTGGCTCCGTGCTGAATCCGGAGCCGAAAGGTGACACCGGCATTTACCACGGCCTGTCTGCGCAGGATCTGCCGGAACCATTCCTCCGGAATGTCTATATCGGTGAAAACCGACAGGTCCGGTTTCCAGTGATGCGTCGTCCCTGTCTTTTTCCGGTCCATGGGGGACCTTTTCAATTCTCCAACAATTTGCCCTTTTTCAAAATGCAGATCATAACGGGTATTGTCGCGCCAGACCGTTACATCCATATATTCCGAGGAATATTGGGTGGCGCAGGCTCCCAGCCCGTTCAGACCGAGAGCGTACTCATAGCTTTCCCCCTCATTATTATCGTATTTCCCTCCGGCATATAATTCGCAATAGACCAGCTCCCAGTTATAGCGCCCTTCAGTCTCGTTGTAATCTACTGGACAGCCCCTTCCAAAATCTTCTACCTGGATGGACTGGTCTTCAAATTTCGTCACGGTAATGAGGCTGCCATAGCCGGCTCTTGCCTCATCGATGGAATTGGAGAGAATCTCAAATACGGAATGTTCACAACCCTCCAGCCCGTCTGAACCGAAGATGACAGCGGGACGTTTTCGTACCCGGTCCGCTCCTTTCAGCTGACTGATGGAGTCATTGCCATAGTCTGCCTTTTTTCCTTTTGCCATAATGAAATCGGTGTACCATCGCCCCCGTTTTGGAGCAGAGCACCGGCTGACCTCCTGTGGATGAATAGTTCTGTATGGTGCTTGCGGATCTTTTATGAATGGGGCTTGTAACAGGCTCCCGCTGCCCCTGTTTTACCTAGGGCAGGGGCTTCCTGCTCAACGAGCCGTATCCCGCGGTTTTGTTTTGAAAAGCTGCGCGCAAACGAAGGTCTTTTCTTTTCCGCAGGCGGGACATTCCCCTTTGTGAATCCGGATCGTATCTAATTTTTGTGGGTGACAAACACTGGATTCTGTGATATAATCCTCCCCAAGGAGGACCAAGCATATGAAAAAAGACGAATTGATAGCGGCGGCTACCAAGGCCAAATTCGATATTGATGATCAAATTGATGAATTCATTGACGCTTTAGAACGAGGGACGGCCAAGCCGGATGAATATATGAGTTTGACTCAAATCGAGAACATGTGGCATAGCTTGGGCATCACAACCAGACAAAGTTACTCAGATATGATGAACCAACTTCTTTCTTCCTTAGATACGCAGGAGTTGAATTCATCAAAAAAAGCCAATTCCTCGAGAGTGGAATAGTTTTGATAAACAAGGGTATACGGCCCAGGAAGATTCTCACTCTCGAGGGCGAAGTAGAGTATAGGCGGACAGTCTTTGTCCCGAAAGATAAGGACAGTGCCGCATTGTTGAAAGAGAAGTATGATCTAAGTGCCGTTGTTCCATTGGATATGGCACTGGGAATAAATAAGTTGCCGTTCAAAATATCTCCTCAGATGATGCTGGACATAGCCCAAAGGGCAATCAATGCTCATTCCTATGCTGAACTGCAACAAATGTATAAGGATGACTGGGGAATTGACATCAGCGACGATCTGATCCGCAATGTGACAAACTACATTGGCAAGATGGTCTACGACGAAGACTGTGCAAGACGGGAGGAAGATCTGGAACATCTTCGAAAACAAGGTACTTCCCCACGTCAATCAGCCGGGACATCAAAAAATACCCATGTCCTATACATTGAAATGGATGGAGCAATGTTAAATACCCGGAAACGGGAGAATGACTTTACATGGAAGGAGAACAAGCTAGGTCTTGTCTTCAGTAGTAAAGATCTAATATCCTATAAGAATCAGCGCCAAGAAGACATAAAGAGAATCGGCAAAAGAGAATACATCAGTTACGTTGTTTCATCAGAGACTTTCCTGGACTTCTTGTACAGCATAGCACTCAGAAACGGCTTGGAAGATCACGGAAAGATTGTCATCATCAGTGATGGAGCCAGGTGGATCAAAAAATTTAAAGAAACTTATTGTCAAGGACTTGATGTAACTCATATCCTGGATTATTCACATCTGAAAGAGAACGTCTACAAGTTTGCCCAAGTGTTTATTCGTGGCAAATGCCAGAAGTCAATATGGCCCGAAGAGCTTTGCACTCTTGTCAAAGAGGGAAAAATTGACGAAGCTCTGGCGATGTCAGAGCCATACAAAGACTGCCATAAACCTGGAATACCGAACGTTTACAAATATCTGCTCAATAACATAGACAGTATCGATTATCCAAAATATATGGAAGCAGGTTTCTTTATCGGGAGTGGAGCTTTCGAAAGTAGCAACAAGAGCACAATG
>CAZGAM010000140.1:5121-6433 GCA_964523685.1 uncultured Oscillospiraceae bacterium
GGAACGGTTTAAGCTTCCAGGCATGCGGTGGGATATTACAAGCGCACAGTACGTTCTCTCCGCTAAGATGAAGTATGATAGTGGCAAATGGTATTCTGATGTGGTTCCCCTACTTTTCAAGACGCTGGACCTTCAGAAGCCATAAGGTTTCTGCCCATTAAAAGTAGATATATTCAATCCGGAGATTATGCATAGCCGCAATCGGGAGGGAACGGAGTATAACGGGCTGCCTGCCTTCGTTCGAAAGTATATATTGGTGAAAGGAGCAAACAGGCTCCAGGGGTGACAGGCGAATGTGAGATACTAGTTGGAGATATATTTCTTCGCCCCTATTTTACAATCAGTATAATAAGCAGTAGATGGGTAAGATGGCAGTGTAATAGAAAACCTGAATGCGTATCTCTTCTCAACCCATTGATTCGAGGATATACTATACAATGAATTTGCGAATTTGTCAATATTTTAGAAAAGGGGGAATACCTGCCTCTGTTTCGGGAAATTATCCTTGCTTCCTGCCCTCACGCCATGCAAACAGACTTTCGGAGCGGGTGGACCGCTCCTTTGCAATCGGTAACCTGCTTGCTGCTCTGCTTGGATATCCTATGAAAAGCGTTCTATGGAACCAGGAAAGTATTTGTTGTGAACACACTTGTTTCCATTTATGCTGCATTGACCGGATTCTACCCGCGGAATCCGGGAACGGTTTTTGGGGGGAATCAGGGGAATCCAGGCAAAATCATCCCTGCGCACGGGCTGCTTCGTAAAGGGTCTCTATTTTGGGATGTTTGTACGCTGGGAAAGCTGACAGATGCCGGGTCAGTTCATAAAGCTACCAGCACTCCTTTTAAGGGGTGGGAGGAGAGCCTATTCTGCATCTACTTGCTTCTGTTCATAGTGTTTTTCTGGTTTCAAAAAGTTGCTATTACCTGTAGATGGTGCTTGCGCTGATCCTGGTTCCATCCAACTTCCGTACATCGAAATATCCGCTTGTTCTGCGCCGAAAGAGGAAACCATCCTCTCCGGAACAAAGCACTTTGTGGAAAAGCTGGAAGCCGTGTATAGTTTTTGGAAGCCTGGTTCCGCTTGCGTACAGCGTACCCCGCCTTGGAGGATCGCTGCTTTGTGGATCTGCTGGTTATGGCGCCGGACGGCTTGCGGGGATATATCTCCCGGCATGGCTTTGCCCACGGATCGCCGGGTAGGCCCCTCGCGTCCAAAATATGGCTTTTGGGCAGCCCGTTCCTGATACGGGTGTTCTTGTGATATATCCAAATGTCCTCTCCCCATCTGGATACATCCCTTTTGCCCTCTC
>CAZGAM010000141.1:0-6347 GCA_964523685.1 uncultured Oscillospiraceae bacterium
GTTGATCTATATAGTCTTCTCTTTGATCTCTATTTTTGCTAATATCCGGTACATTACCAGAATTTTTGTCATGATTTTCAAGGGAGCTTTCAATGCAGACGCTGCGCTGGGAGGCGCTTTTGGCATTACCATCATGATGACAATCCAGAAGGGTGTAGGACGCGGCGTGTTCTCCAATGAAGCCGGTATGGGTTCTGCACCGATGGCTCATGCGGCCACTTCGGAGACAGAGCCTGTGAAGCAGGGACTGTATGGGATATTTGAGGTGTTTATGGACACCATTGTCATATGCACCATGACAAGCCTGGTCCTCCTGACAGGCTACTGCCGCATGGGCGACAGCCTGGGAATCACCTGGGGCGGCGTCGGGGATGCCACCCTGATCCAGGCGGCTATGGGCAGTGTCGTAGGATCTAAATTGGGAGCGCTGGTTGTAGCGGTTGGCCTGTGCCTGTTTGCTCTGTCTACCATTATCAGCTGGTCGCTGTACGGATCCCGCTGCTTTGAGTTTATCTGCGGGACCAAATTCAGCGCGGTGTATAAGGTTATTTTCCTTTTGCTTCTTCCGATTGGCGCAACGCTGAAGATAGGCATTGTTTGGGATTTGGCAGAGGCGCTGAATGGTATGATGGCATTTCCCAACCTGATCGCGTTGATCGCTTTGTCCGGTGTAGTCGTTCAGACCACAAAAGAGTATTTCCGCAGGAATCGCCAAACTCTGTAGCTTTTTTGGTTTTACGGGGACTGCCGCGCTTATCAGGGCAGGTGCTGCTGTGGATATTTTGTGGAACCTGCCCGGGATGGGCATCTGGGGGATTGTGCCGGACACGGCCTTAGGTCTGACAAATAGCCTTAAAAAGAGGCAGAGTCCCTGTCCAAAAGATCCCTTGGATACACCACCCTTCACTGCAGAACTTCAGGAGAAGGGGGAATTTGGGGGAGGAATCGCCCCTCTTTCCCGGGAATTTCAATATTTTGGTTGACAACAGCCAGGACAGAGTCTATAATAAGGGCGTTCCGTCAGGAATAAAAAAACCACATACGAAAAGCTGTGAAGAGAAGAGTAGGCGGTACAGGTATGCCGACAGAGAGCCCCGGGAGCTGAAAAGGGGCGCAGAGAGTCCGCTGAACATGGTCTTGGAGCTGCACAGGCGATAGGTAGTCTGTGACGGGGGCGCCCGTGATCGCGCAGGGGTTTGTTGGAACCCTCAAGGCATATTTTGTGAGAGATATGCGAAACAAGGTGGTACCACGGCATGAGTTTCTGTCGTCCTTGATTTTTCAAGGGCGGCTTTTTTTGTGTGAGGCGGTCGAAGTATGAGCGAAACAATCATCCAGGTAAAGCATGTCTTTAAAACCTTTGGCACAGGCGAAGGGGCGGTAGAGGCGCTGAAAGATATCAACCTGGACATAGAAAAAGGGGAAATATTCGGCATTATAGGCCTTTCCGGTGCTGGGAAGAGCACGCTGGTACGGTGCATGAACCTGCTGGAGAGACCCACATCGGGAGAAATTATTTTTAACGGGCAGGATCTGACGGCGTTAAAGGAAAAAGACCTGCGCATAGCCAGACACTCCATGAGCATGATTTTTCAGGGATTTAATCTTCTGATGCAGCGCACGGCGCTGCAGAACATCTGTTTTCCCCTGGAAATCAGCGGAGCGCAGAAAGAGAAGAAAGAACGGGAGAAGAGGGCAAGGGAACTTTTGGAAATCGTAGGTCTGCCGGATAAGGAAAAAGCCTATCCGGTACAGCTCAGCGGAGGGCAGAAACAGCGGGTAGCCATTGCCAGGGCGCTTGCGGATAATCCCAAAGTGCTTCTGTGCGATGAAGCGACCAGCGCTCTTGACCCGACTACGACCCAGGCAATCCTGGCTCTGCTGAAAAAGATTAACAGAGAAATGGGCGTTACGGTGGTCGTCATCACCCATGAAATGCGAGTGGTGGAGCAGATTTGTGACCGGGTAGCCATTCTGGACGCGGGGGAAATTCAGGAAAAAGGTGCTGTTTCCGAAATTTTCTCCAATCCCAAAACGGAAGCGGGGCGCCGGCTGGTGATGCCGAACGGGGAGAAAATCCACGTGCTGCCAGCTAACAGGCTGGTCAGGCTGGCGTTCAATGGGGCGACTTCCGGTGAACCGATTATTGCCAAACTGGCTATGGAGCAGGGGATCTGTCTGAATATTATCAGCGCAGATACCCGCACGATAGGAGACAAGAGCTTCGGAACAATGGTACTGGGTCTGCCCCAGGATGAAACAGAGGCAGCCAGAGCACTGATTTATTTACGGGAAATTCCCGGTGTGACGGCGGAGGAGGTGACAGATTTTGTTCAGTGAGTCCGATGTAGCTTTGTTCGAGAATGTCATGCGGCAGGAGTTGTTTACGGCCATTGGGGAAACTCTTTTCATGACCCTGGTTCCCACCATTCTTGCCTTTCTCATTGGCCTGCCCCTGGGTGTGATGCTGGTGGCTGGTGAGGAGAATGGGATTCGGCCACTGCCAAAGCCACTGATGCATCTGGCCAATATCGTCATCAACCTGCTTCGCAGCGTGCCTTTTTTAATTCTGCTGGTTGTGGCGCTCCCCCTGAGCAAAGCCATTGTGGGTACCAAAGTGGGTGCCAAGGCAATTATTCTTCCACTTACCATTGCAGCGTTTCCTTTTGTGGCGCGTCTGGTGGAGACGTCTATTCGGGAAGTGGATAAGGGGGTCATTGAGGCAGCGCAGGCAATGGGTGCCAGCCCTGTGCAGATTATCTGGCACGTGATGATTCCCGAGGCGAGGCCCTCTTTGATTTCCAACTTCTGCGTGGCGCTGATTACGATCTTCGGGTATGGCGCCATGGCAGGCATTATTGGCGGTGGAGGAATTGGCGGTATTGCGATCACCTATGGCTATTATCGATTCAATTCTCTGCTGATGTGGTCTATGGTTATTCTGCTGGTGATTCTCGTGCAGATATTCCAGACCGTAGGAGACAAGATCACCAAACGGTGCGATAAACGCATCCGGTGAAAATAAATAAGCAAGGAGTACAAGTATGAAAAAGTTGATTGCTGCGGTGCTGGCAGTGGTGCTGGTGCTGTCCCTGGGCGGCGCTGCGCTGGCGGAAGAAGAGACGGTCACCTTGAAAGTGGGTGCTTCCCCTACGCCCCATGCGGAGATTCTGGAGTTCGCCAAGGATATTCTGGCGGAACAGGGCATTGAATTGGAGATTGTTCAGTATACAGATTATGTGCAGCCCAACTCTGCCGTGGAGTCCGGAGATCTGGATGCCAACTATTTCCAGCATACGCCTTATTTGAACACCTTTAATGAGGAAAACGGTACACATCTGGTCAGTGTGGGCTTGATCCACTATGAGCCTTTCGGCATCTATCCGGGGAAAACTGCTTCTCTCGATGAGCTCGAAGAGGGAGCATCCATAGCTATCCCGAACGATGGATCGAATGAGACCCGCGCGCTGCTTCTTCTCCAGCAGGAGGGACTGATCACCCTGAATGAGGGCATAGACGCATCCTCGAATGCTACGGTGTATGATATTGCGGACAATCCCAATAACTATGAATTCCAAGAGATGGAAGCGGCTCAGCTTACGCAGGTTCTGGACGATGTAGATCTGGCTGTGATTAACGGAAACTATGCGCTTGACGCCGGCTTGAATGCATCCTCAGACGCTCTGGCAGTGGAAGACGCCTCCGGTGACGGCGCCAAGACCTACGCCAACATTTTGTGCGTCAAAGAGGGCAATGAGGAAAATGAGGCGGTTCAGGCACTTTTGAAGGTCCTCCAGTCAGAAGAAGTGGCGCAGTTTATTGAGGAAACCTACGATGGCGCCGTAGTCGCTCTGACGGGCCTGGAAGAGGCGGATGCCGAGGCAGAAGCCGAGACAGAAGCCGAGACGGAAGAAACGCCGGCTGCTTGATTTGCCAACCGTAAAGAAGGAAGGAGTCTTTCGAAAGAAAGACTCCTTTTTTCAGGTTACCCCCGTCCGCAAAGTCGGATCCGGCCGCCATCCTCCTTGGCTGCTGCGGCACAGAGAAAAGGGGCAGCCTGATCTGATCAAAAAAATAGGCGCAAACTGTTGCAAAAAATGCGGAGATATATTATTATAAACAAAGGTGTCTGCTATATGCATATCTTCTTTTTTAACGTAGGTGGGTTATGCCGTACAGACAAGGAACGACAGGTAGAAAAATGGGAGTATAGATATGGATATTACACTAGTGGTGCTGGCAGCAGGAATCGGTTCCAGATATGGTGCCGGCATCAAACAACTGGAAAAAGTGGGCCCTTCTGGAGAGATTATCATGGATTATGCAATCCATGATGCCCTGAAAGCAGGATTCAACCGGGTGGTATTTATTGTTCGAAGAAATATAATGGATGACTTTCAGGAGGTCATTGGAAACCGCTTGGAGAAAATATTCAGCAAGCTCGGTGTGCAATGGAATTATGCCTTTCAGGAAATGACAGACTTACCGGAGGGAAGAGTGAAACCATGGGGGACAGGGCAAGCAGTTCTGGCCTGCCAAGATCTGTTGAAGGGCCCGTTTGCGGTGATTAATGCTGATGATTATTATGGGAAGCATGCCTATAAGCATGCCTATGCCTTTTTGAAGCAGAGCGATCAGAGAGATCCGAATTGTTTTGGCATGGTGGGTTTTGTGTTGAAAAATACGCTGTCTGAGGCAGGTGAGGTAACCAGAGGACTTTGCACGATGGATGAAAAGGGGTACCTTACCGATATTGAAGAAACCAGACATATCGTGAAGACCCCGGAGGGCGCCGCGGTTGCTGGCGCGGAGGGAATGCGCCCCTTGGATGGGGACGGGGTTGCTTCCATGAATATGTGGATGCTTACGCCTGCTTTTGTGGACAGCTTGGCGGAGGGATTTGACAGATTCAAGAAAAATATGAAAGATCCACTGCGTGACGAGTACCTGCTACCGGACATTGTTGGCAGTATGGTGAGAAACGGTACAGCCTCGGTAAAGGTTTTCGCCAGTGAAGACAGATGGTTCGGGATTACTTATTCTCAAGATAAAAAACTGGTGGCAGAAGCGTTCCATGCCATGGCGGACAAGGGAGAATATGCCCCCGATCTATTCAGTGACCTTTAATAGAGTAAGAGAGAAGCACGGGAAGTATTCTGCTAGCAGACGTTAGGCGTTTTTTGTACTCTCCAAAGGGCCCCACCTGCGGGAAGCAGATGCAAGCAAAGAGAAGCGGACCGCTTCAGGCGGTATTCCAGCGTAGTTCGGCTGTCTGCAGCAGCCAATTCATGGAATGATTTGGGACAAAGGCTGGAAAAGATCCAGGGTAACCGTCTTGGCACACATCACCAGACAGAACCAGCATCACCGGCGGGCATGTGGGCAGAGGCATTTCAGATTTACCAGTATCCTGCCTATTTATGCTCTCACGACAGGCCGTGAGAGGCAGGGATTTTCCAGGCCATGAGCACAGAGGAAAAAAGTATGAAAGATATTTACACGGCTCCTTTTCTGAAAGAGATGGTCCGCACGGCGGCTGTCATGTATGAACACGGCTGGGATGAACGCAATGGGGGAAACATTAGTCTGCTTTTGGATCAGGAGGAGGCAGCAGAATATGGCAGGAATGCTGAGATCATCCGGATTATTCCAACGGGATTTGAGATGACGGATTTGGAGGGGAAGTACTTTCTGGTTACCGGTGCCGGTAAATATTTTAAGAATGTGCCAACCGAACCGGAAAAGAATCTCGGCTTGATAAGACTGGTGGATGGAGGAAGAGCAGCGGAACTTCTCTGGGGATTGTGCGATGGGGGAAAGTTTACCAGCGAGTTCCCGGCACATATCATGAGTCATGCGGCGCGACAGAAGGTTGACCCCTCAAACCGGGTGGTGATGCACTGCCACCCGCCTAATCTTCTGGCGATGACATATATTCATGATCTGGATGAGCGGAGTTTTACAAGGACGCTGTGGCAGATGAGCACGGAGAGTATTTTGGTATTTCCGGAAGGGGTCAATGTACTTCCCTGGATGCTGTGCGGTACGAGGGAAATCGGAATTGCCACGGCAGAGAAGATGAAAACAGCCCGCTTGGTAGTTTGGGCACAGCATGGAATCTATGGTTCCGGGAAGAATCTGGATGAGGCATTCGGCCTTATAGAAACGGCAGAAAAGGCGGCTGAAATCTATATGAAGATTTGTGGCCTGCCATGGAAGCAGACGATCACTGATGCACAGCTGCGCCAACTGGCAGAATATTTTTCTGTGGAACCTCGTGTCGGATATCTGGATACGTAAAGGGGTAAAAAACGGAAATAATTGAAAGGGAAAGGTGTTGATTTGAA
>CAZGAM010000142.1:0-6296 GCA_964523685.1 uncultured Oscillospiraceae bacterium
TGGTGTAGTTCACCGCCTCCGCCAAGGCCCCTTCCGCAATGCCCAGGGACTGGGCAGCAATGCCGATCCGGCCGATATCCAGGGTACCCAAGGCAATTTTAAAGCCTTTTCCCTCCTGGCCCAGCAGGTTCTCCTTGGGAACCAGGCAGTCGGTGAAGACCAGCTCCGTAGTCGGTACGCCGTGCAGGCCCATCTTCTCCTCATGTTTGCCAATGGAGAAGCCGGGGAAAGAACTCTCTACAATAAAAGCGGAGATCCCATGGGTCCCGGCCTTGGGATTGGTCATGGCAAACACCACATAGATGCCCGCTTCCCCGCCGTTGGTGATGAAGCACTTGGCGCCGTTGAGCACATAGTGATCTCCCACCAGCTTGGCCTCGGTGGTGCCTTTGGATGCGTCCGAACCGGCATTCGGCTCGGTCAGGGCGAATCCGCCCAGAACATGGCCCTTGGTTAGCATGGGCAGATACTTCGCCTTCTGCTCTTCCGTTCCGTGGTTGTAAATCGGCTCAAAGCACAGACTGTGCCCGGCTACAATGTCACTGGTGGAGGCGCATGCCTTGGCCAGTTCCTCCGTCACAAGGGCGGCAGAGACCATATCCGCCCCGGCTCCCCCATACTGTTTGGGCACAGACATGGCCATAACACCCAAATTAAACAGTTTATCGATATTTTCCTTGGGAAAGCCCCCGTTTTTATCCAGATCCGCCGCGATCGGCTTGACCTCATTTTCCGTAAAGGAACGAATCATCTTCTGGATCATGAGCTGCTCACGATTGAGTTTAAAATTCATCAGACACCATGCTGCACCTCGCCCTTGTCTTTGGAGGAAACAGCACTGCCTCCTTTCCTGTAGATTGAACTGTCTGGCGGGAGAGCGCAAAAGCGCCCTCTCGCCAGGGATCTTTTCCACTCAGCCTGTCCCCGCCGAGGGCCGGCTGCTTGCCAACGGGACGGGATTACTCCTTATCCTCGCTGCTGCCCTTGCCAACACCGGCGATCCGGGCCGCGAACTGCTTCTTCTGCTCCAGATTGGACAGCTTGGAGTACATCACCTTCTGCGCCTGCGGAGAGCCGGCGCCGTGCATGGACTCCACCAGCGCCGTACCGCCGGTCATATTCTCAATGAGACGGCCTACCCGCATTCTATCCTCGGTGGGTACTCCGTCTACCCCTTTCAGGTACTTGTCCACCAGAGGCCCAATTTCCGGATTCTTCAGATCCGACTCTGAGGGCATGGTCGCGATAATGCCGCCGGCGATGTCCTGCGCCAACCGGTCAATATCATAGATCAGTTTGGTCACATTGTGCTTGCCCACATTGGCCAGCAGCCTGTCCACAAAGTAGGCCCCTGACGGCGTGGGCTGGCCCATGCAGGAGGCGGCCAGGGAGCAGGCGTACAGCGTCTCCTCCATGTGGATCATTTCATTGAGCTTATCCTTCACATGACTGGCCTTGCTGGTGCCCTGATAGTCTGCCCAAAGGGCCGTAGCGCCGATGACCACATCGGACACGCCGCCCTTGCACCCGCCGTAGTTGGACCGGTGATAGCAGGCAAAGCGCTCTACCAGCAGCCCGGAGAACTGATACTCTCCGCACATAAACACATGGTCCCAGGGCACAAACACATCGTCCAGAATCGTCATGCACTCGCCGCCGACAATGCCGAATCCCGCATTGCCCTGGTCAATCTGGCCCTCTTCCTTCCGATCGTCGTTGGTCTGCCGGCCGAAGATGTGCGTAACACCCGGGGCATCCACCGGAATAGCGCAGCTGACGGCGTATTCCTGCTCATTCTCCAGCATCCCCATGGTAGGCATAATGAGCATCCAGTGGGAGTTTACCATGCCGGTCATGTGGGCCTTAGCGCCCCGGATCACGATGCCGTCGTCCCGCTTCTCCACCACATGCACGAACATATCCGGATCTTTCTGCTGGCCGGGGCGGAGGCTCCGGTCGCCCTTCACATCCGTCATAGCCCCGGCTACCATGAGATCGTTATCCTGGATATAGACGAGGAACTTCTTGAAGTTGTCATGATAGTGGGTGCCCATCGCCTGGTCGATCTCATAGGTGACAGTATAGGTGGCGTTCATGGCGTCGAACCCCACGCAGCGCTGATAGCAGGTGCCGGTCTTCTGAGAGATCATACGCAGCATCTGGATCTTCTTCACCAGATCGTCCGTAGACTGGTGAATATGGGTGAACCGATTGATCTTATGGCCCGTCAAATGGGACGTGGCGGTCATCAGATCCTCATACTCCGGGCTGTTGGCCAGAGCATAGGTCATGGAGGCGGCGTTCACGTGCCCCTTGATAAAGGGGTGGTCGATCAGGGTGCGGGGATCCTGCAGCTCCCCCTTAATATACACGCGGATATTCCGCTCCCGCAGGCTGTCTTTATACTCTTGCGCAGTCTTCATTAGCATTCTCCCTACTCAATATTCTTGTTCTTGCATGCGTGCAAACTCTCTATATTTTTCCCGTGCCTCTTCAGCGGCCTGGGCAAACACCTTCTCCGCCTCTTTCGGGAACTTCGCCTCCATGGCGGCAAAGCGGTTCTCCGAGCGAATGAACTCCAGATAGTCCGCAGTAGGCTCTTTGGAATCCAGCTGGAAGGGGTTCTTCCCCTCTTCCTTCCGCCGGGGATCGTAGCGGTACAGATGCCAGTAGCCGGCCTCCACCGCCCGCTTCATCTCCTGCTGGCTGCTTCCCATCCCGTTGGGTATGCCGTGGGCGGTGCAGGGAGCATAGGCGATCACCACCGCCGGGCCGGGATAGGACTCCGCCTCCCGGATGGCCCGCAGGGTCTGGGCCGGATCAGCGCCCATGGCCACCTGCGCCACGTAGACATAGCCGTAGCTCATCAGCATGCGGCCCAGATTCTTTTTGGTGGTGCGCTTGCCTGCCGCGGCAAACTGGGCTACCGCCCCGGCAGAGGTGGCTTTGGAGGACTGGCCGCCGGTGTTGGAATAGACCTCCGTATCCAGCACCAGCATGTTGATATCCTGGCCGGACGCCAGCACATGGTCCAATCCGCCGAAGCCAATATCATAGGCCCAGCCGTCGCCGCCCAGGGCCCACACACTCTTTTTCGTCAAGAATTCCCGGTTCTTCAGTACCTGTTCCGCCGCCTCCCTGACGTTCTCCTCGGTGATTTCCGTCTTCTGCAGCGCTTCGATCAGCTCTTCCGAGACCTTCTGCGTCTGGGCCGGATCGTTCCGGTTGGCCAGATACGCCTCACATTGCTCCTTGGCCACACCGCTGTCCTCGAGCAGATGGACCGCGTCTACCAGCTCGCTCTGGACCGCGTTGTGCGCCTGCAGGAATCCAAAGGCAAACTCCGCGTTGTCCTCAAACAGGGACTGTTCCCAGGAGGGGCCATGGCCCTTTTCATCCATGCAGTAGGGCGTAGAGGGAAGGGAACCGCCGTGGGCCGCTGTGCACCCGGAGGCGTTGGCAATATACATCCGGTCCCCGAAAAGCTGGGTGACCAGTTTAATATACGCCGTCTCGCCGCATCCGGCGCAGGCGGGCGGAAATTCGTAATACGGCTTTTTAAACTGACTGGCCTTCACGCTTCGATCGCTGCCGGCGTCCTTCTTCACCGGCACCTGTTCCACCCCGTAGGTCCAGTTGTCCTGTTCCCCAGCCTGGGACTCCGCCTCGACCAGGGCCAGGGCCTTTTCCGGCGCCGGGCAGGCATTGACACAGCTGCCGCAACCCAGGCAGTCAAAGGGGGATACCTGGATGCGGAAAGCGTACTTCTCCAGGCCAGCTCCTTTGGCGGGGATCGTCTCGAACCCGGCGGGGGCCTTCGCCTTCTCCTCCCCTGTCAGCAACACCGGGCGAATCGCCGCGTGCGGGCAGACATAAGAGCACATATTGCACTGGATGCAGCTGGCGGCCTTCCACTGGGGCACCTGGATGGCATCCCGGCGCTTATCGTATTTCGACGTGCCGCTGGGCCAGGTCCCGTCCTCGGTTCCAAAGCGCTTGAAAACAGATACCGGCAGGCTGTCTCCCTCCATCCGGTCCATGGGCTTGAAAACCTGTTCCAGGAAATCATCGCCCTCACCCTGGTCAGGGGCCTCCACCGGTGCCTGGCGCCAGGAATCGGGAATCTCCACCTTCTCCAGAGACTGTACGCCCTCATCTACCGCCGCGCAGTTCTGGTCCACCACCTTCTGCCCGGCCTTAATAAGATAGGTCTTGCGGATGGCTGTTTTCATCTCCTCCATGGCCTGATCCATGGGCAGGATATCCGCCAGCTGGAAGAAAGCCGCCTGGAGCACCGTATTGGTCCGGTTCCCCAGCCCCAGCTTCATGGCGATGTGGGACGCATCAATCATATAAAACTGGGCATTTTTCTCTGCCAGGCCCCTCTTCACCCGGCTGGGCAGCTTCTCCTCCAGTTCCTGGGCATTCCAGGGGCAGTTGAGCAGGAACGTACCCCCGCTCTTCAGATCCTTCGTCACATCAAACTTGGCAAGATACGCTGGATTGTGCACGGCCACAAAATCCGCATTCTTCACCAGATACGTGGCGTGAATGGGGCTGTCGCTGAAGCGAAGATGGGACTGGGTCACGCCGCCGGATTTTTTCGCGTCGTAAGCGAAATACGCCTGGGCATACTTGTCCGTCATATCCCCGATGATTTTGACCGAGTTTTTATTGGCTCCCACCGTACCGTCTCCACCGGTTCCCCACAGTTTGACCGCGATCTCCTGGGGTTTATGGAGCTGCATCTCCTTGGTGGGAAGGGAGGTAAAGGTCACATCGTCCACAATGCCGATGGTGAAGTTGTTTTTCGGCTGATCCGCGCGGAGATTGTCAAACACCGCCAGAATCTGGCCGGGGGTGGTATCCTTGCCCGACAGACCGTAGCGGCCGCCCACGATCGCTTCCATCTTCCGGTCCGAACCGGTGAGCACCGACTTCACATCCAGGTACAGGGGCTCTCCCACCGAGCCGGGTTCCTTCGTCCGGTCCAGGACCGCCACCCGGCGCACCGTCTCCGGAAGCGCCTGCAAAAAGTGCTCCGCCGAGAAGGGCCGGTACAGATGCACGGAGATCATGCCCACTTTCCTGCCCTGTCGGTTCAGCTCCTCCACCACTTCCCGCATGGTCTCGGTAACGGAGCCCATAGCGATCACTGCCTCTTCGGCGTCCGGTGCGCCTGCATAGTCGAACAGGTGATAATTCCGGCCGGTAAGGGCGTTGATTGCATCCATGTAATGCTGCACCACGTCCGGGATCGCCGCGTAGTGGCTGTTGCCGGCCTCTTTGCCCTGGAAGAAAGTCTCTCCTCCGGCTGTGGTGCCCCGGACATGGGGATGCTCCGGGTTCATGCTGTGCCGGCGGAAGGCATCCAGCTGCTGATAGTCCACCAGCGGCCTCAGGTCCTCATAATCCAGCGCATCGATCTTCTGCATCTCATGGGAGGTTCGGAACCCGTCGAAAAAGTGCATAAAGGGGTGCCTGGCCCCGATGGCACTCAGATGGGCCACCGCGCCCAGATCCATGCACTCCTGGGGGCAGGCGGAAACCAGCATGGCCAGGCCGATGGAACGGCAGGCCATAACGTCGGAATGGTCCCCGAAAATGGACCACATATTCTGGGCTACCGTCCGGGCTGCCACATGGAAGACCCCCGGCAGAAACTCGCCCGCTATGCGGAACATGGGGGAAATCATCAGCATCAGCCCCTGGGAAGCGGTGTAGGTGGTGGTGAGAGCCCCTGCCTGGAGAGAACCATGGCAGCTGCCGGCGGCACCCGCCTCCGACTGCATCTCAATGACCTTCACCGGCTTGCCGAACAGGTTTTTCCTGCCCTGGGAGGCCCACTCGTCTACCGATTCCGCCATCTGGGAGGAGGGCGTAATGGGGTAGATAGCTGCCACTTCCGTAAATGCGTAGGAGGCATACGCCGCTGCGGTGTTGCCGTCCATAACCACTTTTTGCTTCATAAAGCTACCAGGCTCGGAAACCCACTCCTTTTAAGAGTTGGGAGGAGAGCCTGTTCACCTCCTCGCTTCTGTAGTGTTCTTCTGGTTTTCAAAAGTTACCATTTTCTGCAGGAAATACCTGCGCTGTTCTTGGTTCCATCCAGCTTCCGCACATCTCCGCATATCGAAATATCCGCTTGTTCTGCGCCTAAGAGGAAACCTTCCTCTCCGGCACGAAGCACTCTGGATCTGCCGGTTATGGCGCCGGACGGCTTTGCGGGGAAATGTCTCGCGGCATGGCTTTGCTCACGGATCGCCGGACAGGCACCTCGCGTCCACCATATGGCT
>CAZGAM010000143.1:0-4983 GCA_964523685.1 uncultured Oscillospiraceae bacterium
TCCGACGCGTGCATATTGCTTAAAATCATATCCAGCGTCTCGCGGGAATAGCCCAGACCGCGGGCAATGGAGTTGGGATACAGGGCACTGTTGGGGTGCACAGGCAGCACGGCCGCGTCGGCAGATCCCTGCATGGAACTGGCTATAATCGTATCTCTATCGATGGCATGGGTAATCATGGACCGGTAGATGCCCTGGGAGAAAATCGGACTGGCGGCGTTATAGCCTATGTAATGCATATTCGTCGTATCTACATATTTAATAATATTCGTAGTAGAATAGCCCAAGCTGGACATATCCATGGGATTATTGGTGACCATATCCAGATAGGAATCCTCAAACGCCTGCAGAATATCTTCGGAAGCCGTGTATTTTTTCAAATGGATGGTTTTCAGAGCGAATTTTCCGGAATCGGGATAGTTGGGATCCAGCTTTAGCGCATTGCCCCGGCTGTTCAGAATATACGGTCCGGTACCCGCCGGGAGCGTATTGCTGCCGGTCCCGCTCTCTACGCAGGGAATGGTAAGGAGGTTATAAAAAAGGTAATCCGCCTGCCGGAGCGTCACCGTGAAGGTCTCTTCATCCAGGTACCCGGTGCTTACCACATTGGCAAAGCGCCGGCTGTACCGCTGGCTGCTTCTGGCCAGATCAATCGTCGCCACCGCGTCCATGCCGGTCATATGGCCGCCGCTGTGGAATTTTCGGGAAGTATCCACATGGAAAAGCCAGTTCATGCCGTCTTCCGTCTGCCAGTCGGTCACCAGGTTCGGCTGGGCGTCAAACGTGCTGTCCGCCACCACCAGCGTCTCATACATCAGCATGCTTACGACCAGGTTCCAGTGGCTGTTCGTGGTAAAGGGATTAAAGGACTCTCCGTCTATGCAGTTCAGGGAAAAGACATGATCCGCCTGATAGGTGTCTGCCAGTTCCTGCCCGATGCTTCCCCCGCCTTCTTCCTCCGGCAGGATGGGTTCTGACAGTTCCGGCTGCTCCGCCGGCACTTCCAGGCGGCACCCCGCCAGCGTCAGAATCATCCCCAATACAAGAAGCAGTCCTGTGACTCGTTTTCTATTTCTCATAACTGAATACAATTGGCCTGAGAACCCCGCTCGGCTCCCATAGCCCGATGAGACCAGAATTGTCCCGGATGGCACATGGTGCACAGGCCCAGATCCTCTATATTTTCCTCCGGAACACCCAGCTGCACAAGCCGCCTGCGGACAGTGCCCGGCAGATCCACCCGAAACTTTCCAGCCTGTGTCTGGTCCGCTTCAATCAGATCCCGACTGTCCCCGCCCAGCAGTGCTTCCACAGCCTCCGCCACTTCCGGACCGGTTTGAAAGCAGCACCGGCGAATTCCCGGGCCCAGGGCTGCCCGGATATTCCGGGGCTGCGCCCCCAAGGCAGCCATCGCCTCGATCGCATTTTTCTCTATATCTGCCACCGTACTCCGCCATCCGCAGTGAACCGCCGCGATCACCCCGGCCGACGGATCCTGCATCAGAAGCGGGGTGCAGTCAGCGGTGAATATCACCAGCGGCAGTCCTTTTTCCCTGGTCACATAGCCGTCTGCCTGGTCCCAATGCGCCTTTTCCTCCAGGGGGTGCGCATCCTCCCGGTGCGCTGTACGCACCGATGCGCCATGGCTCTGCCTGCCATGGACAAAGCTCGATGTATCCACGCCCAGCGCCTGCCCGAAGCGGCGCCAGTTCTCCTTCACACTGGAAAGATCGTCCCCTCTGCCCGTTCCCAGATTCAGGCTCTCAAAGCAGCCGGAACTCACCCCGCCCAGGCGGGTGGAGAAACCGTGGGGGCAGGTGAGAAGCCGGGAAGTGAGTATGCTCCTGTCTGTCATCTCTACTGGTTTCTGCCGCAGCATTCCTTATACTTCAGCGGCCGGCTCCCATCGGCCTTCCACTTCCCGCAGGGGCACGGATCATTTCTTCCCGGTTTTTTCACTTTCTTGACAGGCTGCCGGCTGCCGCCTGCCTCACCCCCCGCATTCATGACATTGGCTCTCGCCACCGGCGTGCGCTGAAGCTGCTCCTGTTTGTAGACGCGCACAACGAACAAGCGGCGCACCACCTCGTTCTTGATGCCCTGGATCATAGCCTCGAACATCTCGAACCCTTCCTGTTTGTAGGCGTCTACCGGGTTTGTATTGCCGTATGCGCGCAGGCCGATGCCCTGTCGAAGGTCGTCCATGGCGTCAATATGATCAATCCAGTACTCGTCCACCACCTGGAGCATGATCCGCCGTTCCACCTCCCGCATGACAGGCATCCCGCCAGGCAGGTTTCCAAACTCCTCTTCCTTCCCGGCGTATACCTGGTCCGCTATGGCCTGCAGCCTGTCTATCAGCACTTCTCCCGTCAGGGAGGACAAGCCGGCTTCCGGTACCGCGATCTGGCCCCGGGAGAGGAACATCTGATAGAATGGCTCCAGCGCTTCCTCCAGCTGTTCCCGGCTCTCCGGATGGCCCGCGGTGCCCAGTACGCTGTGTACATTGGTCTGGATGACGTCCTCGATCATGCTGTGCACATAACTTTGAAGGTCCTCTCCGTTGAGGACTTTCCTGCGCTGTTCATAGATGATGTTCCGCTGCACGTTCATCACATCATCGTACTCCAGCGTGTTTTTCCGCGCCTGGAAGTTTCGGCTCTCCACCGTCTTCTGCGCCTGCTCAATGGCCTTGGAGAGCATCTTATTGTCCAGAGGCGTATCCTCGTCCACGCCCAACGTCTCCATCATGTTCATGACACGCTGGGAGCCGAAAAGCCGCATAATATCATCGGTCATGGATATATAGAACTGGCTCTGGCCCGGATCTCCCTGGCGGCCTGAGCGGCCGCGGAGCTGGTTGTCTATGCGCCGCGCCTCATGGCGCTCTGTACCCAGAATAAACAGGCCCCCCGCCGCTTTTACCTTCTCTGCCTCGGCGGAAGTGACTTTTTTATGTTCCGCCTGCCGTTCGGCGAACATCTTTCTGGCCGCCAGAATGGTCTCATCGCTGGTCTCGGCATAACCCGTCGCCTCCGCGATGACTTCCTCCTCGAACCCCGCCTTCTTCAGGTCCTGCCGGGCCAGATATTCTGCATTGCCGCCCAGCATGATATCCGTACCGCGGCCGGCCATATTGGTCGCAATGGTAACTGCTCCCAGTTTTCCCGCCTGCGCTATAATCTCCGCTTCTTTTTCATGGTACTTGGCGTTCAGGACATTGTGCGCAATTCCCTGCCGCTTCAGCAGGCTGGACAGATACTCGCTTTTTTCTATGCTGACCGTACCTACCAGAACCGGCTGTCCCTTTTCATGGCAGGCAGCAATCTGCCGAAGAATCGCCCGATTCTTGCCGGAATCGTTTTTGAATACGACATCCGGACTGTCTATGCGGATCACCGGTTTGTTTGTGGGGATTTCGATAATATCCAGATTGTAGATGGAGGTAAATTCTTCTTCCTCCGTCATGGCCGTACCGGTCATACCGGAAAGTTTCCCGTACAGGCGGAAATAATTCTGGTACGTAATAGTGGCCAGCGTCTTATTCTCCCGCTGTACTTCTACCCGCTCTTTGGCCTCGATGGCCTGATGCAGCCCCTCCGAATACCGCCGGCCCAGCATGAGGCGGCCTGTAAACTCATCCACAATAATGACCTGGTTATCCTTCACCACATAGTCGGTGTCCTTCTTCATGACGCCATGGGCTTTAATCGCCTGGTTGATGTGGTGGGACAGGGTTGTATTTTCCATGTCTGCCAGGTTCTCCACCCCAAAATACTGTTCCGCCTTGGCAATGCCGCTGGCTGTCAGGGTAGCTGTGCGCGCCTTCTCGTCCACCAGGTAGTCGGCGTTCTCATCGGCCTGCTCGAATTCTTCTTTCTCCTCCACGGAAACTACCACGCCCTTGCGCAGCCGGCAGACAAAGTCATCTACCTTCCGGTACATATCCGTGCTCTCATCTCCCCTGCCGGAGATGATCAGAGGCGTCCGGGCCTCATCAATCAGAATAGAGTCCACCTCATCCACGATTGCGAAATTATGTCCCCGCTGAACCATCTGCTCCTTGTAAATCGCCATGTTGTCCCGCAGGTAATCAAAGCCCATTTCCGTATTGGTTCCGTAGGTCACATCGGCCGCATAGGCCGCCTTCCGCTCCTCCTGGCTCAGGCCGTGGACAATGAGGCCCACACTCAGGCCCAGAAAGCGGTGAATTTTTCCCATCCACTCCGAGTCGCGGCGGGCCAGATAGTCGTTGACCGTAACCACATGCACGCCCTTGCCCTCCAGCGCGTTCAAATAGCTTGGAAGTACGGCAACCAGCGTTTTGCCCTCGCCGGTTTTCATTTCTGCGATGCGGCCCTGGTGGAGAACAATGCCTCCTATGAGCTGCACATAAAACGGCCGCATGCCCAGCACGCGATCCGACGCCTCCCGTACCGTTGCAAACGCTTCCGGAAGAATGTCATCCATGGTCTCGCCTGCCGCCAGCCGGGATCGAAACTCACCGGTCTTGGCCCTGAGCTGCTCATCTGTCAGCGCACTGTATTTCTCTTCCAGCGCCGTGATTTTATCTGCCAGCGGGCGGAGTTTCTTTACCTCTCGATCCGAGTGGCTGCCGAATATCTTATCCAGTATCATGCTGTACCTTTCTAATTCCAAAAGCGGACAGTCCCGCCCTCTATGCCCTTCTCTGCCCTGGCTGCCCGGACTCAGCAGGCAGGGCAGATACATAATCTATTTATCTTGTTTGCTGCCGATGGCATACTGTGCAGGTTCTGGTATTTCTGCCCTGCGGCTGTCTGCCTGTGAACTCTGCTTGGTCCAAAGGGAAAAGCCATCCCCTTCTTTTTCAGGAAATCATTATAGCACAAGTCCTTTTTGTTGAAAAGAGGGCAAAACGGCATCCTGCGCCTTCTCCTTACGCTGCTTTTCCCCGGGGCGGGAGAGAAAACCGACGCCTCAGGATAGGCAGAAAAACAAATC
>CAZGAM010000143.1:4993-6291 GCA_964523685.1 uncultured Oscillospiraceae bacterium
GCTATAATCAGGATATCCGCATGGTCTGCAGGGCAAACGCAGCAGAGAAGGAGATTCTGATGAAAAAGTTATTCCGCAAAGGTCAGGTGTTCACTATCCCCAACCTTTTGAGTTTCATCCGGCTATTGCTGATTCCTCTTATTCTCTGGCTCTACATGGGGAAAAAGCAGTATATTGCAGCAGTTGTGGTGATTGTCCTATCCGGCATCACAGACATGCTGGACGGTACGATCGCCAGAAAATTCCACATGGTCTCCGATCTGGGAAAAGCCCTGGACCCGACAGCCGACAAGCTGACCCAGGCTGCTATGCTCCTGTGTGTGGTGAGCCGCTATCGCGTGCTGATCTGGCTGATCATCCTGTTTGCCTGCAAAGAACTGATCATGGCGGTTCTTGCCTATCTCACCTTGCGCAGAGGGATCGTAAACGGCGCGAGCTGGCATGGAAAGGTAAATACCTTTGTCCTCTATGCGGTAATGATCATCCTGATTCTGTTCCCCGATTTGCCCAAAACAACCTCCTATCTGCTTGTCGCTCTGTGCGCCTGCACGATGATCATCAGTCTGGTTCTGTATACCCGCTACTATCTGTCTGTATTGCGCCAGCCTGCTCCAGAAAACGCATCTGACCCTGGCTCCGACGATGATGCCTGACCTGGCTCCCACCGGGAAAAGCCAGCCAGATGACCGCACACTACCCGAAGGGAGAAAAATTCCATGCACACACGCTTCGGGAAATTCGTTACCGCGCAGTTTTTCCCCTATATTTTTCTTCTCATCTATCTGCTTGTCTTCCTTCTCTCCGCCCTGAACACCCGCTGGGCTATTGACTTCCTTACAGGCCGGCGATTTCCGTCCCTGTTTGTATATGCTGTTTTTGCCGTCTCAGCCTTTCTCATTGTCGCAGAAACAAATGTGAGTAAGAAATTTCATTCCATTTTGTTCAAGAAGACGCTCCGATTCCTGAGCTGCTTCTATATCTATTATACCTTCCTGCAGCTTCACTGGAATCTTCTCGCCCTGCTCTTCCTCTTTTCTTCCCGGATAAGGGCTGCCGGCACTGTTCTCTGCCTTGGCCTCTCCGCTGTCGTGGTACTGGCCGGCTATCTTCACGCCCAAAAGGTAAAAGTCAAGCGCTATGAACTGCCCTGGGACGGCAGCCGGGATATTCGACTGGCCCTGATGAGCGATATCCACCTTGGCTTATTTGTTGGCGAGCGGCAAGTGCGCAGCATTGTAGAAGCTGCCAGGTCCCTGCACCCGGATCTGACGGTCATAGCCGGGGATCTCTTTGACGAG
>CAZGAM010000144.1:0-6239 GCA_964523685.1 uncultured Oscillospiraceae bacterium
TCCAGATTGGTGATTTCCACATCGATGTAGATTTCCTTGAGCTGCTGCTGAAGGATGACAGCCGTATCCCGGATGGAGTCAAGCAGGCCGGCGGCCATGGTCAGTGTCATACGGTTGGAGTCGCTGTAGCCGGCCTCTTCCATGAGACGTTTGGCTTCCTCGATGTTGGTTGTGTACAGGGGGGACTCATTGACCGCATCCCATACCCAGTGCCCCATCGCCGGAGCGACAAAGGTAGATACGGTGGCTTCCCCGTTATATACGTAGTCGTTGATCAGGTTACGGTCAACAGCAAGGCTCATGGCCTGGCGCACCCGCTGATCCTGCAGCTTTTCAATAGACAGGTTGAAGCCCAGGTAGGTATAGTCATTGCTCTGGTAGGAGATGACCTGGATGTTGGAGTCATTTTCTACCTCGGACAGGCTCATGGCAGACAGGGAGCACAGGTCGATATCCCCGGTGCGCAGAGCTGCCAGGCGGGCACTTTCATCCGCCAGCAGGTAATAGGTGATACCGTCCAGCTTGGGAGCGCCTTCCATCCAGTAGTCCTCGTTTTTTACCAGAGTAATGTGGTTGTCTACCACGGACTCCGAATATTTGAAGGGCCCTGTGCCGCACATAGTCTCGATGGAGGAGAGACTTCCGTCATTCTCTTCCACAACCTCCCGGCAGACGATGGAACCGTAGGAAGAGGCCAGCGTGCCCATAAAAGCGGCATTGGGAGCGCTGAGCTTGAAGGTGACCGTGTAGTCGTCCGGCGTTTCAATGGACGCAATGCCGCCGTAGTAGCTTTCCGAGGAGCCGAGAGCGCCGATGTCACCAAACTCCGTCTGGCCCAAAATGCGCTGGAAGCTGTAGAGAACATCTGCAGAAGTCATCTCCCGCCCGTTGTGGAATTTCACACCCTGGCGGAGATGGAAGGTATAGGTAACATCGTCCGGGGTTTCCCAGCTTTCCGCCAGTACGCCGCCGAAAGTCATATCGGGGTTGAACTCAATAAGCGTTTCGTAAACTTCGTTGAAAACCCGGGTTGCTGCAATGGCGGAGATGGTATGGGGATCAAAGCCGGCGGGCCAGGTGTCTGTGCCGTACCGAAGGATCTGTTCCTCACCGGAATCAGCCAAGGCCATGCCGCTGCAGGAGAGAAGCAGGCACAGTGCCAGGGCAAGAGACAGAAGTTTCTTCATAGGTAGACCTCTTTTCATAAATAATCAGTATGTAAGCAGGAGCTCCTGTTCATACATGCTCCTTAAAGATCCGGGGTGCGCCCGGCCAGCCCATAAAAAACAGCCCGGCGAACCTCATTCATGTTCCCGGTGGTGTGTCCATCCGGAAAAGCGAGCCGGTTTGCCAGCAATACGGCCCCCATGCGGCGGGACCGGCTGATCCAGATCCCTGTGCCGGTAAAACAGCTGTGTCCGCAGCCGTCAGGGTAGGTAGGGCCGGTATCAAAACCAAGACCACGTCCCGGAGCGTGTTCCTGCATGGCCTGGAGAAAGAGCGGCCTGTCTGTGGTAAGGTAAAGCTGGCAGAGGGTTTCCAGAGCCTTTGCGGTGGCGAAGAGCCCGGCATGGCCGCTGGCACCGCCCCAGTAGTAAAAGGCATTGCCGTCGTTGCACTCACCCAGTACAGGCACACCGTCCGGTCGCCAGTCCGAGAAGGTCAGATGGCGCTCGGCAACCATCTTTTTCTCAATGCAATTATCAAAGCAGCCTGGTACGCATAAGGACGGCTCTACCGGGCTGTAAGCGATTTCCTCCACATGCAGGCCGCATCTTATGAAAGTTTCCAGCGCCTCGCGCAAAGGAAGGCCTGTGCAGCGGCAAAGCACCTCTGCCAGCAGCATGAAATTGAGGTCGCTGTAGCTTACCCCCTCTTCTTTCGGGGTAGTCGAGAGCACCTCGTCCAGCCCATCCAGAAAGGGCCGGTTCCGGAATCCGTCTGCGTAAAAGGGAAACCACGGCACGATTCCGGAAGTGTGGGTGAGCAGCTGCTGCAGAGAAAGGCCGTCCAGGCGGGAGCGGGCGGCAGGTCCCAGTGTACTTTGGGGCAGGAAACGCAGCACGGGCGTGTCCGGGAGGATCTTTTCCGCCTCCATGACAGACAGAAGCATGGTGGTCAGGACAATTTTGCTGACGGAAGCAAGATCGTACCAGGAGTTGTCCCCGGCGTCTCCCACGGTGCAGGAAAACAGGGTTTCCTCCGGCCCGAAGACACGGCATACCGCGGAGGGATAATAGCCTAGATGAAGATAGTGCTCCAAAATGATGCGGAGCTGATCGCCGGAATGCACGATAGGAGGGCGTGAATAGGAGCGCTCGCCGTCCAAAGGGCCATCCCCTTTCTGCTGCCCGCTGACACTGCAGGCTCCTGGCGGGAGTACAGTGCCCGGCGAACTTTTTGTAAATTGTATCATATGCAGGGCGGGTAGTGCAAGTTTTTTTGCTTACAAGGGCGGAAAAGCAATTCGGCTTGACAGAAGGGCGCTGCTGCGGTAAGCTTATTTTGGCGCAAGAAAGAACAACAGGGGGGAGAAGGAACCATGCTGCAAGGTTATACCAAAAAATCCATCCGCCGGGTGGTGGGCATGATCTCCGGCACGTCTGTAGACGGAATCGATGCGGCCTGCGTTGAAATCGACGCCTCGGGGGAGGATCCGTCTGTCCGGCTCCTCGCCTATGAGAGCAAGCCGTATCCCGCCAGGGTCCGGGAACGGATTTTTGACCTGTTCCAGCCGGACAGAGCCACGGTGGATAAACTCGGCTACATGAACTTCCTTTTGGGAGAGCTTTATGCAGGCGCGGCATTGTCTGTCATTTCCAGCGCCGGTCTGCGATCCGGAGAGGTGGATCTCATCGGCTCCCATGGTCAGACCATTTGGCATGAGCCGAATGTTTGCGAAGAAGACGGTTTTCCTATCCGTTTTACCGTGCAGATCGGGGAAGGAGCGGTGATTGCACAGCGGACGGGCATTCCCACCGTATCGGACTTTCGGGTCGCAGACATGGCGGCAGGCGGACAGGGAGCGCCGCTGGTACCCTTCTCGGAATATATTCTGTACCGGCGGCAGACGAAGAGTATTCTCCTGCAGAATATAGGCGGGATTGGGAATATGACAGTCCTTCCTGCGGGCGCAAAACCGGAGGATGTGTTTGCCTTTGATACAGGTCCCGGGAATATGATTATGGATGCGGTGGCGTCTGCGGCATCCGGCGGCAGCCGCACATACGATGAGGGCGGGCGCCTGGCTGCGCAGGGCACTGTGTGCCAGGAACTGCTTGCCCGGCTGCAGAGCCATCCCTATTATCGGCAGAGTCTGCCGAAAACAACCGGGCGGGAACTGTTCGGCACGCAGTACACGGCGCAGATTTTGCAGTGGCAGCAGCAGCACGGTCTTTCCGATGCCGATCTGTTGGCAACCGTAACCGAGCTGACAGCGTGGTCTATTGCGGACGCTTACATACATTATGTTCTTCCCAGATGCGTCGCCTCTGAACTGATTGTTGGCGGAGGGGGAAGTTATAATCTTACGCTTTTGGAGGACCTGAGAAGACACTTTGGACCCCTTGGGATTTCCGTTCGCACCCAGGAAGACCTGGGATTTTCCAGTGAGGCCAAGGAAGCGGTCGCTTTTGCCCTGATGGCGGACTGCTTTGCCTGCGAAAAGCCCAATGTGCTGCCTGGTGTGACGAAGGCCTCATCGGCAGCCGTTATGGGAAAGCTGTCCCTGCCGGGTGTGCCGGCGGTGTAGAATCAGGCAGGGGAAGAAGGACCTGGGCAGGGCCATGGCCCGGTCCGGGCGGCGAGCAGTGTGCTGACCGGTACCTTCGTTGCATGAATGTTTCCGGGCAGGATGGTTCGCAGATCGCCGCAGGAACTGCAGGACACAGCATGCATCTGCCCGGGAAAGCGTTCCCGGCCAGGAAACGCCTTGGATAGACGCATCTGGTTTTGGCGCCTGCGTGCCCAGCCCCCCTGCGGGCGTAACGGGAATGGCCGGGACAGCGCCTGTCTCCTGGTGCTTTTGGGAGGGAAAAACAGGAAAAATCCCCCGTTCCTCGCTTCCCGATTTCCGTGAAATAAATTTTTTAAAAATTAGCTTGACATAATAACGAAAAAGCTGTAAAATTAAAATGTTACAGTAGGACAATAAGGTCTTGCAGATGTCAAATGGGGAAGAATGCTGAAATATTTCACTTGCTGTGGTACAAGAAGCTTCTTTTTGCTGGAACGCGCCTTGATATTATAAGTATGAAGGTTCACACCTACATCAGATTGGACGGGATTGTCCTGCTGTTGCATCCTTGATTTTTCGGATTGGGCGCTTGATGCCCGCCGTATGCAAAATAGTAGGATGGGAGGTGTGTACCCTTAAATGCCGATATGGTTATGGATTCTTCTGATTCTGGCGGGGCTGGCAGGCGGCTTTGCGGCAGGCGTCGTTTACCGCAAGCGCGTGGGTGAACGGGAGATTGGCTCAGCAGAAGAAGAAGCGAAACGTATATTGAATGAAGCCATAAAATCCGGAGAGAATAAAAAACGGGAAGCTCTCGTGGAGGCAAAAGAAGAGATACACAAAAGCCGCGCTGAGTATGAGCGTGAAGTCAAGGAAAGGCGGGCGGAACTTTCCAAACAGGAGCACCGCCTGCAGCAAAAAGAAGAGCACCTGGATAAAAAGACGGATGCGATCGACAGAAAAAACGAGTTGCTGACGCAGAAAATCAGTGATTTGGAAGCGCAGCAGGAGGATGTCCAGAAGCTGAAAAACAGCCAGTTGGAAGTTTTGGAACGAATCTCGGGATATACAGCCGAGGAAGCCAAGAATCTTCTCATTGAATCTCTCGCCAGCGAAGTGACGCATGAACAGGCGGTAAAAGTGCGGGAGATTGAGGCCCAGTTCAAGGAGGAAGCCGAGACAAAAGCCAGAGAGGTGATTGCGCTTGCCATACAGCGCTGCGCCGCCGATCACGCCAGCGAGATTACCGTCAGTGTTGTGAATCTGCCCAATGATGAGATGAAAGGGAGAATCATTGGACGGGAAGGCCGGAACATTCGTTCTATTGAAAATCTCACCGGTGTGGATCTGATCATAGATGACACGCCGGAAGCGATTACCGTGTCCTGCTTTGATCCTGTGCGCAGGGAAGTCGCCCGCCTGGCTCTGGAGAAACTGATTGCAGATGGTCGAATCCATCCCGCCCGGATTGAGGAGATGATTGCCAAGGCCCAGCGGGAGGTGAATGCCACCATCAAGGCGGAGGGCGAGCGGGCTGCTTTTGAAACAGGGGTTCATGGTCTGCATCCGGAACTGATCAAGCTGCTGGGCCGGCAGAAGTATCGTACAAGTTACGGGCAGAATGTGCTCAATCATTCCATAGAGGTGGCCCATATTTCCGGCTTGATTGCCGGGGAACTGGGCGTGGACATTGCCCTGGCGAAGCGCGCGGGATTGCTGCATGATATTGGGAAGAGCATCGACCATGAGGTAGAAGGCAGCCATGTGTCCATCGGCGTGGATATCGCCAGAAAGTATAAGGAATCGCCGGAAGTTATTCATGCGATTGCAGCCCACCATGGAGATGTGGAGCCCCACACAGTGATTGCCTGTATTGTCCAGGCGGCAGATGCCATCTCTGCAAGCCGGCCGGGGGCAAGGCGTGAAAATATTGAGAACTATGTGAGACGCCTGGAAAAACTGGAAGAAGTATCCATGTCCTTCCCGGGCATTGATTCCTGTTACGCCATTCAGGCCGGGCGGGAAATTCGCATTATGGTGAAGCCCGATCAGGTCAGCGAAGATCAGATGACCCTGCTGGCGCGGGATATAGCCAAAAAAATTGAGAGTGAACTGACCTATCCAGGACAGATTAAAGTCCATGTTCTGCGGGAAACAAAAGCGGTAGAGTACGCAAAGTGAGAGCCGTGAAAAAGATGGAAGACGCCTTAGACTTTCCTGGTCTGAGGCGTTTTTCGTAAGCGCAGATTTAGATTCTTGCTCGCTTTGGTAAAAATTGGGCCTGAGGTCTGTATACGCGGGCAGGCAAGAAGCTCAACTGCCTTTTCACTGCAGAAACAGGATAGCTCTGTTGACAAATCCCCGTATTTACTCTACAAACGCCAAATCCGCATGAGTTTCACGAAGAATTCTTGATAACGTGAACCGATTTGCGTTATAATGATAGAAATTGACTGCATGCAGAAAGAGGTTTAGCATGATGGCTAGAACCGTGTTTATAGGC
>CAZGAM010000145.1:0-5038 GCA_964523685.1 uncultured Oscillospiraceae bacterium
TAGAGGAGAGTGCGATGGGTCCATCTGTAAGGTGACCAATTTACCACATGTAATTATTTATGATCGCACTCAGTTGGGCGAACGAAATGTTAATTTTTTAATGCAACCGAGTATAATTTTCCTTTTTCTGTAAGCAATCGGAACAGCGGGGGGCAAATCCCCCCGCTGTCTTAGTAAAACTTCTTTCCGGATAGCGCCTGAGAGAGCGTAGAAATGAGGTGTTGCCAATGCGAAAAAGAAGTTCGCACCGCAGGGGGATTGATATGGGGGTAAATCCCTACCTTTTCATTGCCCCGGCTCTGATCGCGCTCGCGGCAATCGTATTGCTGCCCCTGCTGTATTCTTTCTACCTGAGTTTATTTAAAACGCAGGGATTAAACCGCACCTTTGTGGGGCTCCAGAATTACCTCAGCATCCTGAAGGAGCCCTATTTCTGGCAGTCGGCCGGACGAACAGCCTATTTCACTATTGTCTCTGTAGGATTGGAATTTGTTATTGGCATGCTCGTTGCCCTGCTTTTGAATGAGAAGTTCCGCTGGCGCGGTCTGGCGCGGGCCATGCTGATTCTCCCCTGGGCTCTGCCCACTGTGGTCAACGGCACGCTCTGGTCCTGGATCTTCAACTCCAGCTACGGCTCTCTGAATGGGGCTCTGTCCCAGATGGGCCTGATAGGGAAGTATGTTAACTGGCTGGGAGAATCCAAGCTGGCCATGAACTGCGTCATCTTTGCCGATGTCTGGAAGAACTACGCCATGATTGCTCTGATCCTGCTGGCGGGACTGCAAACCATTCCCAAGGAATATTACGAGTCCGCGAAAATTGACGGGGCCAATGCCTTCCAGCGCTTTCGCCGGATCACCCTCCCCATGCTCAAATCTTCCATTCTGGTATGCCTGGTTTTACGTACCATGGAGGCCTTCAAAGTATTTGATATCGTCTATACCATGACAAAAGGCGGCCCCGCGAATGGCACCCAGGTTATCTCCTATTATACGTACCAGACGACATTCCAGTACAGCAAATTCGGCCAGGGCGCTGCCTTGAGCTACCTGGTCAGTCTGTTCATTCTGATCATGGCGCTGGTGTATGTGCGGCTGATCTCGGGAAAGAGGGAAAATTGACATGAAGAAAAAAGAGAAAAGAAAGCGGATCTGGATCAACCTCGCCGCTGTGGTCCTGATGATCTATATCCTGGTGCCGTTTATCTGGCTTTTTATCTCCTCTATCTCCCCGAAGGTGGAACTGATTGCCACCCCTCCCCACTGGATACCGGAAAATCCCTCTTTCAGCAACTACCTGAAACTTCTAGGTGTAGAAGACGCCGCGATCAGCACAGGGGAAATTCCTCCCTTCCTGACGGCCATGCGCAACAGTCTTCTGGTGGATCTATCCGCTACCGCGCTCTGCGTGGTCATCGGGATCTTTGCCGCATACGCCTTTGCCCGGCTGGAATTTCGGGGCAAGGGCGGATTGATGCTCAGCATCATTGCGCTGCGCATGCTGCCGGAAATAGCTCTGGTCCTGCCGCTTTATATGATCATGCAGAAACTGCATATGTCCGACTCCAAAGTCTTTTTGACGATTGTGTACATGTCCTTTGTGCTTCCCTTTGTTATATGGATCCTTCGCTCCTATTTTGAGAGTATCCCCGTATCTCTGGAGGAATCTGCTCTGATTGACGGAGCGAACCGATTTACCGTCATCCGCAAAATTGTCTTCCCTCTGGCGCTTCCCGGCATAGTAACCACCTGCATCTTCTCCCTTCTCACCTGCTGGGACGAGTTTTTGTTCGCTTTAATCTTTACCGCCACCTACAACGCCAAGACGGTTACCGTCTCCATCTCGGAATTCACAACCCGCCACATGGTGGACTACGGTTTAATGATGGCAGGCGGCATGCTGGCTGCCCTGCCTCCTATCGTATTTGCGCTGCTGCTGCAAAAATATGTGGTGAGCGGCCTGACCGAAGGGGCCCTGAAGGAATGATCCGTCAGGCCTCCCTGGACAAAAGCAGAATTACGGAGGCTCTGGCCTCCTTTCGCGACTGTTCGAACCGCCCCCACGCCTTAGTGGGATTCGACGGGTACATCGATACACTCGTGCGTCCCCGCCGCAGTCAGATGCCGAATGACTATTACCGCACGGTGCGGGAATTTGTGGACGCACTTCTTGCTCTGGGCGGCACCAGTTCGGATATAGCCGTTCACCGCATAGGGGAGAAAATCGGGGGAAACGGTCCTCTTCTGGCACAGTCGCTCGCCGCAAAAGGTGTTCCCTGCTCCTGTATTGGTGCTATGGGACGGGATACTCTGGCAGATCTCTACCGGCCTCTGGCAGACAGGATAGCTTTATACTCCCTATCGGAACCCGCCCGAACGTATGCTCTGGAATTTGACGACGGAAAGCTGATGTTCGGTGACACCGACTGCTTTTGGCAGATTGGATGGTCTGAACTTCTATCCCGCCTTGGCAGGGATACGCTTGTGTCCCTGTTCCAGGAATCCTCTCTGTTCTGCTTTGCCAACTGGAGCGGTCTGCCCCGCTCTGCGGATCTGCTGGAAGGCATAATCCACGATATCTGCCCGGTTCTGAAGCACACGGCCTGCCGCTTTGCTTTTTTTGATCTGGCAGATCCCACCGGCAAAAGCCACGAACAGTTCCAGGAGTTATTCTCCGCTTTGGAGTGCCTGCGGGGAACCTACCAACGAATTATCGGACTCAACCCCAAAGAGTGCCTGGCAGTTTATAACCACTTCTTCGACAAAAACGAACGGGATTTTACCCCCTGGATGGGACAGGAACTGCTGAACTGTTTCCCTGCTGAGGAACTTGTAATCCATGTAGCCGGCAGTGCCTATACAGGCGTTGCAGGCGGAGAACTGCTGGCTGTTCCCTGCCGGAGACTGGAACGGCCTGTTCTATCCGTTGGTGCGGGGGACAATTTTAATGCGGGCTTCTGTCTGGGAAAATTATGCGGTTTGGATTCGCCCTGCTGCGCGGCGGTAGGCAATGAGGCGGTACTGACCTATATGCAGACCGGGTGCCCCGCCGATCTGGAAGATCTTTTGGCCGCCTTTCACAGCAATTTGTAAATTGAAAAAATCAAGGAGAAACGATGGAGAAAGAAATGACTTCCCTTGAGACCGATGTTCGCAAACAACCGGAGAGTCTGACCCTCGCGCTGGATTTCTACAGGAAAAATGAATATTACAGCACCTTGCGGAGTCTGGCACAGCATCCTTATGATAAAATCGTCCTCACTGGAATGGGTAGCTCCTATGCCGCCAGTTTAAACGCCGCTGCCAGACTTCGTTCCGCAGGCTTTTATGCCGTGGCGGAGGTTGCCAGCGATTTACTTCATTACCGGGATGGCCTTCTCACCCCCCGCACTCTTCTGGTCCTGGTGTCCCAGTCCGGCAGAAGCGGAGAGATTCTGGAACTGTGCAGTCATCTGCCTGTGGGTATCACCACCGCTGCTTTTACAAATGAGGAGGGCAGCCCTCTGGCGCAGGCTGCTCAATATACCTTCTTGATGCATCTGGAACCGGAACAGATCGTATCTACCCGTTCCTACATTGCCTCCCAGATGCTGATGGTTCTGCTGGCGGAAGCTTTTTTAGGCACGCCGGAAAAAAAGATTCTGGATGAGCTTGCCCAATCCCTGGTTTACCTGGCGGAAGCTGTGAAGGATTTCACCCGCACAAAAGAAAAAATGCTCGCCCATATCGGCACGCCTCCCTATATCTCTCTTCTTGGGAGGGGCTGGTCTTACGCCACGGCGGAGGCCGGGGCCCTGTTCATCAAGGAAGGCGCCAAGAGTCCCTCCATCGCTTTCGAATCCGCCCAATTTCGCCACGGCCCCATAGAACTGGTAGACAGGCAATTCGCTGCCATGGTATTCGTACCCAAAGGCAGATGCGAGAATCTGCAGAAAGGTATTATTCAGGAGATCTGCCTGCACGGAGGCAAAGTCATAGCCGTGGCTGAGGAGGGAGTCAGTCTTCCCTCTCATCCTGGCGTACTTCCCATTTGGCAGCATTATGGCAGAGAGGAACTGGCTCCTCTGGTGAACATTACCGCCGTACAGGCCTATATTGACTATACAGCCCTGGAAAGGAAGATCGATTCAGGTACCTTCCGCTGTGGCAGTAAAGTAACCCTCGTCCAGTAATTTCTCCGTTTCTGCCCAGGCAGAAGAATCTTCTGGACCCGGGTAGGGGACAAGTCATCATCGTTTTCTATCCAGTTTGCCAACCATAAAGATATCCAACCAAACAGCTAAAGAAAGGAAAAAAATCATGAAATTTTATGTGTGTGAAAAATGCGGCAATCTTGTCGAAGTGATCCGAGAAAGCGGCGTTCCCATGATGTGCTGCGGCCAGAAAATGACGGAACTGGTCTCCGGCACGTCGGATGGCGCTGTGGAAAAGCATGTTCCTGTATGCGAAAGCAATGGCAGAGAGGTATCGATTTCCGTCGGTTCCGTAGAGCATCCCATGACGGACGCGCACTATATTGAATGGATTGCCCTGGAAACTGTAAAAGGTACCCAGAGGAAGGTGCTCAAGCCGGGAGAAGCACCAAAGGCTGTGTTTGCGCTGTCTTCGGATGATTCTTTTGTTGCTGCTTATGCCTACTGCAATCTTCACGGTTTGTGGAAAGCATGAGAACAGCCGTCTGCTGACGCTGAAATTCCTCTATTTTGGTATTTTGGTTTTGCCGTAATTGCCTGCGGTTCCCGCTCTTCGTTTTGTGGGGCTGCATCCGGCTTATTCGTGGATATTTGTCTGCGCCCCTCACCGCTGTAAAGGCGTAAGCATCAAACCTGATGCGGTCAACGCAGAGGAGAATAGGGAAAAATCAACCGATAGACTCTTCGTCGAGTGATGCAGAGAGAGGAAACCCCTCCTGTGGTTATATCTCTTTCCAAATTTTCGTCCCCTGAACAAACATTCAGACCTTAACTTCCGAGCCGTAAGAACTTATGAAATTTTTGAACAGAAAGTACTGGCATGGGAGCCGGATGCCCGTATACGCG
>CAZGAM010000145.1:5138-6226 GCA_964523685.1 uncultured Oscillospiraceae bacterium
TATGAAATTTTTGAACAGAAAGTACTGGCATGGGAGCCGGATGCCCGTATACGCGTACAGAAAACCCAAATTTCTTTTTCCAACCGACATAATTTCGCCTTCGTCTCCCTGCTTCCGGTAAGGCCCAAAAAGAATCGGCCAGACGAATACATTACCATCTCCTTTGGATTGCGCCGCCGTCTGGATGATCCCCGTATCGATGCCGCCGTAGAGCCGTATCCTGAGCGCTGGACTCACCATGTCCTGATTTCAGGACCGGAAGAGATCGATGAACAGCTTATGCAGTGGATCCGGGAGGCTGCCTTCTTTTCCTCCCTGAAGCGCTGATTCCCAACAAAATATATGCAAAAGAAGCGCACCTATGCACACTATGATGGATGCAGCGCCGACTGGTGAAACAGATCAAAATACACAGGAGAGAATACATGGTAGAACTGAAGTTGCATGTAAGCGATGTAGATTATGAGTCTGTACTTCAGGCTCTGTCAGGACATTTTCCAAAAGAGCTGATCAGTATGGCACGAGCGGTGCCGGACCACGCCAAGGAGCATTTGATTGTGGACTTCCTGAACAGAAACGCCAACAAATTGGAACAATGGATGGAAGATACACTGACGGCTCAGGGAATCCATGCCCATATCAGCGGAGCTTCCGCCACTCTGTTGAAATAGTGCTTCCAACAGCTGCCTGCACGGCCGGCTTTTCCTGGAAAGCCGATTCCTCTGCATACGGAAAACAGCTCCGGCATGAAGATTTTTCTGTCTGCATGTCGAACCAGGGCGATAAAAGCAAGGGCCGGTGAACCGCTGCGGGAGCACGCGGATCACCGATCCTTTTTCTTTATCCATGCCCTTGCCGGACGACATTTTGCCTATAGCACTTTCGAGGAAAGTCAGCTTCCAATAAGCACTTTTTTCCCATCAAAGGCAAAGCCGTATTTGTGGATCTGCTCCTTGCTAAAGCCGCGGGAGAGAAGATCCTGCACGTAATTTTTTTCTTCAATCTGTTTCAGGGCCCTTTCTACGGTGGCGCTCAGATCTTTTTCCACGGCCCTGTCGCGCACCTTGCATTCTATGATGATGGCATGA
>CAZGAM010000146.1:0-6224 GCA_964523685.1 uncultured Oscillospiraceae bacterium
CCACAAAGCAGCGATCCTCCAAGGCGGGGTACGCAAGCGAAACCAGGCTCCCAAATCTATACACGGCTTCCAGCTTTTCGACAAAGTGCTTTGTACCGGAGAGGAAGGTTTCCTCTTTGGGCGCAGAACAAGCGGATATTACGATGTGCGGAGATGTGTGGAAGCTGGATGGAACCAAGAACAGCGCAGGTATTTCCTGCAGGAAATGAAAACTTTTGGGAACCGGAAAAACACTACAGAAGCGAGGAGGTGAACAGGCTCTCCTCCCACCCCTTAAAAGGAGTGGGTTTCCGATCCTGATAGCTATATGAAAATTTATCGATATGGGCAGGTGTCCCTGGAAGAGCTGCTGATCCGCACGGTGGAGACCTCCGGCGTGTCGGAGACCGTGCGCGCTGTTCTGTCGGAGGTGGCGGAGCGGGGGGATGAGGCGCTTTTTGACTGTGAGCGGCGGTTCGACGGCGTACAGCTGCAGGAGCTGGAGGTGACGGCGCGGGAAATAGAGGAGGCCTGCGCCCGCACGGATCCCGCCCTGATCCGGGTCATGGAGCAGGCGGCGGAGAATATCCGGACGTTTCACCGGCAGGAGATTCCCAAAGGCTTTGAGATCACCCGGGAGGACGGCACGGTACTGGGCATGAAGGTGACGGCCATCGAGCGGGTGGGCCTGTGTGTGCCCGGGGCCACGGCGGCGTATCCCTCCACGGTGCTGATGACAGCGATTCCCGCCCGGATTGCCGGGTGCCGGGAGCTGGTGATGGTCTCCCCTCCCGGTCCTGGCGGCAGGCAACCGGACGCTCTGCTGGCAGCAGCCAAAATTGCCGGTGTGGACAGGGTGTTCCGCATCGGAGGCGCCCAGGGGGTTGGTGCGTTGGCCTACGGAACCCGGTCGGTACCCAAAGTCGATAAGATTGTAGGTCCCGGCAGCGCTTATGTGGCGGAAGCCAAGCGGCAGGTGTTCGGCCGGGTTGATATTGATATGATTGCCGGCCCCAGTGAGATTCTGGTGGTTGCGGACGGGTCAAGCAATCCGGCGTGGGTGGCGGCGGATCTTCTCAGCCAGGCGGAGCACGATGTGCTGGCATCGGCGGTGCTCCTGACCGACAGTGAGCCGCTGGCTCTGGCGGTGCAGCGGGAGACGGAGCGCCAGCTGACCCGCCTGCCAAGGGAAAATATCGCCCGCAGAAGTCTGGAGACAAACGGGAAAATCATCCTTGCAGATCAGCTGACGCAGGCGGTGGAGGCGGCCAACGAGCTTGCACCGGAGCATCTGGAACTGTGCGTGGAGGATCCCATGCCCTATCTGGAGCTGGTGCGCAACGCGGGAAGCGTCTTTCTGGGTCGATACACTCCCGAGTCACTGGGGGACTATATGGCGGGTCCTAATCATACCCTGCCCACCTGCGGCGCTGCCCGGTTTTCCAGTCCACTGGGTGTGGAAGATTTTGTTAAGCGTACGCAGTATACCTGCTTTCCGGAGCAGGCGCTGAAGGCTGTCAGCGGGGACATTGCCCTGTTCGCCCGGGCTGAGGGGCTGGAGGGGCACGCACGGTCGGCTCTGGTGCGCTTTCAGAAGGAGGATATGGCATGAGCCGGTTCTGCAGCGAAAGGACGGCTTCCCTGGACCCCTATGTGCCGGGAGAACAGCCCAGGGAGGGGCAGTTTGTGAAGCTGAATACCAATGAGTCTCCTTTTCCTCCGGCTCCGGCCGTGCTGCAGGCAGTGGCGGAGGAGGCAGAAAAGGCCAATCTGTACTGCGATCCCGCCTGCACCGGACTGCGAAGGGCGGCAGCGGAGGTGTATGACCTGGCACCGGAGAATATTTTGCCCACTAACGGGTCGGATGAGGCACTGTATTTCGCGTTTCTCGCTTTCGGCGGAACCGGCAGGCCCTTTGCTTTTGCTGATATTACCTATGGATTTTATCCGGTGTTTGCCCGGATCACCGGTACGCCAGTCCACCTGGTGCCTCTGCAGGAGGATTTTTCTCTGCAGAAGGAAGATTACTGCGCGCTGGGAGAGAATATCGTCCTCGCCAATCCGAATGCGCCTACCGGTCTGGCGCTGGGTCGGGGAGATATGGAGGAGATTGTGCGGACCAATCCTGACCATGTGGTACTGGTGGACGAGGCCTATGCTGCATTCGGCGCGGAGAGCTGTGTGCCGTTGATCCGAAAATATGAGAATCTTCTGGTGGTGCAGACTTTCTCCAAGTCTCACTCACTGGCCGGGGCCCGCCTGGGTTTCGCGTTGGGTTCCGCAGAACTTATCGCCGACCTCAACCGGATCAAGGACTCTATCAATCCCTACAATGTGAACCGCATGACGCAGGCGGCGGGCGCGGCGGCGCTGGCAAGCGGTACGCAGATCAGGGACAACTGCCGTGCTGTGGAGGAGATCCGCTCCTATACCGGCACAGCTCTGGAAGAGATGGGTTTTGTCGTGCTTCCTTCCCTGGCAAATTTTCTCTTTGCCCGCCATCCGATGATGGCCGGAGGGGAACTTTACCGGCACCTGCGGGACAGGGGGATCCTGGTGCGCCATTTTGACCAGGCACGAATCGCGGATTATCTGCGGATTACCATTGGCAGCCAGGAACAGATGAAGACATTTTTGTCCGCCTGCAGGGCAATTCTGCGGACAGAGTAGGAATCGATTGTCTCCGGTTTCCTTTCTCTTTCAGGCAACCAATGCCCCTGTATGCAAGGTGTTGACAGAAATTGACGGCGCTGTCGTGGTTTTGCAACAATTGGAAAGGCAGGATCTCTAGTTATGCGAAAGGCTGAAATTGAACGGAAAACAGCAGAAACAGATATCCGCCTCACCCTGTGCCTGGAGGGCACTGGCAAGGCGGATATCCATACAGGCATTGGGTTTCTGGACCACATGCTGACTTTATTCACCGCTCATGGGCGGTTTGACTGTACGGTTTTCTGCCGGGGGGATACCCAGGTGGACGGCCATCACACGACAGAGGATATCGGTCTGGCTCTGGGAAGCGGATTTGCCAAAGCTTTGGGGGACAGGCGGGGCATCTGTCGCTACGGTCAGAGTCTGCTGCCCATGGATGAGGCACTTGTTCTGTGTGCGGTGGATTTGTCTGGACGCAGCTGTCTGCGCTGGCACATGGATCTGCCAAGTCCCCGGGTGGGAGATTTTGATACAGAACTGGCGGAGGAGTTTTTTACCGCCTTCACCCGTACGGCGGCTGCGTGTGTGCACTTGCGGCAGCTGGACGGGACGAACACCCACCACATACTGGAGGCGGCATTCAAGGGATTCGGCCGGGCTATGGCCCAGGCGGTGATTCTGGATCCGGCGTCTGCAGATACCGTACCCTCCACAAAAGGTGTGCTGGTATGATTGCAGTGGTCGATTACGGGGTGGGGAATCTGTTTTCTCTACAGCATTCTCTCCAAGCGGCAGGCGCGGAGGTTGTCGTTACAGCGCAGGAGAGAGACCTGGAGAAAGCGGAGAAAATTGTTCTGCCAGGGGTAGGTGCTTTTGGAGATGCGGCTGAAAAACTGCGCAGCCACGGATTGGATCAGGCGATCCTGCGGCAGGTGCAGAAGGGGAAAAAGCTTTTGGGTATCTGTCTGGGCATGCAGCTTCTGTTTCAGCGCAGCTATGAATTCGGCTGTCATGAAGGTCTGGGCCTAATTCCCGGAGAGATAACAGCCATGGAGCCGGTTCTGCCGGAGGGGTACAAAGTGCCCCACATCGGGTGGAACAGCCTGCATCTGACGGGGGACCACCCCCTGTTTCGTACTGTCAAAGAGGGGGACTATGTCTATTTCGTACACAGCTACTATGCCGCTGCCTGCGGCAGCAGTGTACTGGCCACCACCGAATATGGGATAGAACTCACGGCCGCGGCAGGCAGGGACAACGTGATGGGCTGCCAGTTCCACCCGGAAAAAAGCGGCGCAGTGGGCCTGTCGATTTTAAGAGCTTTTTGTACCATGTGAGGAGTTGCTATGGATATCTATCCGGCCATTGATTTGTACGGGGGAAAAGTGGTGCGTCTCACCCAGGGAGACTATGATCAGATGACAGTGTACCGGGACGATCCGCTGGCGGCAGCCCTGGAGTTTCAGGCAGCCGGGGCGGAGACCGTGCATATGGTGGATTTGGCCGGCGCCCGGGACGGGGGCACGCCGCATTTTGACCTGGTAGCCTTGGTAGCCAGGGACACCCGTCTGAAAGTGGAAATCGGAGGGGGCATCCGGACAGAGGAGGCAGTCCGGCGCTACCTGGATGCTGGGGTAGAGAGAGTCATTTTGGGAACCGCGGCGGTGGAGGACTGGCCGTTTCTCGTTGCCATGACAGAGAAGTACGGCGAGCATCTTGCGGTGAGCGTAGATTGCCGGGACGGGATAGCAGCGGTCCGCGGCTGGAGGAAAAACAGCGGCATTTCCGGTCTGGATCTGTGCCGAAATCTGGAGAAGGCGGGAGTGGCTGTGGTCATTTATACGGATATTGCCAGAGACGGGGCCATGACTGGCAGCAATCGGGCGATATACAGGACGCTTGTCCGGGAACTTTCGATGAAGATTGTGGCCTCCGGCGGGGTGTCCAGTCTGGAAGAGGTGGCAACTCTGCGGGATACGGGTGTTGCCGCAGCTATTCTTGGCCGGGCTTATTACACCGGCGAAGTGGATCTGGCCCAGGCCTTGAGGGTGGCGAGAACATGATTACGAAACGAATTATTCCCTGCCTGGACGTAAAAAACGGCCGGGTAGTCAAGGGAGTCCAGTTCCAGGATCTGGCGGATGTGTCAGACCCGGTCTCCCTGGCGGAGAAGTACTCCCGTTCCGGGGCCGATGAACTGGTCTTTTATGACATTACCGCCTCGGCGGAGGGACGGAATATTTTTACGGAAATACTCCGGCGCACCGCAGCCCGCGTATTCATTCCCCTGACGGTGGGCGGGGGCATTCGCACGCTGGAGGACTTTGACCGGGTGCTCCAATGCGGTGCCGACAAGGTGAGTGCCAACTCGGGAGCCATAGCCGACCCCCAGCTGATTACGCAGGCGGCGAAACGGTACGGCAGCCAGTGTGTGGTGCTGTCGGTGGATGCCAGGCGGATGGGAGGACAGTACCGGGTATTCGCCAAAGGGGGCCGGGAAGACACAGGGCTGGATGCCATCGAATGGATTCGGCAGGGTGTGGACCGGGGAGCGGGGGAGATTGTGGTCAACTCCATTGACACCGACGGGGTTCACACCGGGTTTGATCTGCCCATGCTGGAGGCAGTCTGTCAGGCGGTGAATGTGCCCGTGATCGCCTCCGGGGGTGCCGGGTGCATAGACCATTTTGTCACTTTGTTCCAGACACTGCCCCGGGTAGACGCAGGTCTGGCCGCCGGTATTTTCCATTTCGGCCAGGTTTCCATAGCCGAGCTGAAAGATACTTTGGCGAAAAATAACATTCTTGTGAGGAGAACAGAGACCCATGCTGGATGTCGATCGTCTGAAATTTGATGAAAAAGGCCTGATCCCCGCGGTGGTAGTGGACACGGACAGCGGGAAAGTGCTGACCCTTGCCTATATGAACCGGGAGAGTCTGGGCATATCCATGGAAAAGAACCTGACCTGCTTCTTCAGCCGCAGCCGGCAGCAGCTCTGGCTCAAGGGGGAGACCAGCGGCCATTACCAGCATATCGTCTCCATAACAGCCGACTGCGACCGGGACGCGCTGGTGGTGGAAGTACACAAGGACGGACCGGCCTGCCATCTGGGGACAGACAGCTGTTTTCAGGACCTGGTCTATGAGGGGCAGACACCGCCGGGGTTTCAGCTGGCGTCTCTGATGAACCTTCTCCAGGACAGAAAGGAGCATCCCAAGGAAAACTCCTATACTTCGTATCTCTTTGCCAAAGGGAAGGATAAGATTCTGAAGAAAATTGGCGAGGAGTCGGCTGAGGTGATCATTGCCGCCAAGGATGCGGACAAGGCCAACACTATCTATGAGCTGGCAGATCTTGCTTACCATGCGATGGTGCTGATGACGGAGATGGGCATCAGCCTGGAGGAAGTAAAGGAAGAACTGGCTTCCCGTCATGTGATAGACCATAAGGTGAAACAGGAAAAAATGCGGTGAGCCATAACGAAGACGCAGGAAGAAGCTTTGCCAGGGCAGCAAAATGGCAGTTTGCTTCTGGCGGGCCGACTCTTCGCAGACAGGGTACAGAGAACAGGACAAGGCAGTTCCCATTATACG
>CAZGAM010000147.1:0-6191 GCA_964523685.1 uncultured Oscillospiraceae bacterium
ATACCCGCCATCTCTACTCCAAGCGATTCCGTGTAGCTATTGGGCTTCGGCTTGTCCTGCAGTCTTACCCTCGCTTGGTGCCTATAAATGGTTTCTGTTCATCGGGCCAGAGGTTTGCCCATGGGTTCACACTTTCCCCCTATTCGGCTTCCTTCCCATTCCACGTTGCCGTGGACACCCTTGCCTTCGGCTGTATCCTTCCCGCTACCGGGCAGATTCGGGACTCTCACCCGTTAGAAACGTGCGCCGCCGGGCGCACTTAAAAACAGCCCGCGTAGGCGGGCTTATTATAGAACCTTCCCTCCGCGAAACAAATGTCTTGCTGGTTTTGGGAAAAATATACCATTATTTGGGTAGGGCAGGATGAACTGGCCCTCATGCGTTTTTACAGGGCTTCTGCCGGTCAGCAGGACCGTTTTTTCATCCCGCCCGAACCTCATTCAAAAAAACCGCGCCGGGCATAAATTTGTTCCTGTGAAAGCCGTTTATACCTGTTTCGCTTTTCCTTTTCATAAATACTGTGCTTTCTGACAAAAGGATGTACTCTTCCGTTATCGAAAATATAGAACATTTTCGAACCAGATAAACGCACAGGACTTCTCCCGGAAAAGAGAAAGAACCGGAGGGAAATCCCCAGGCTGCGTCCATTATATACCCAGATAGGCTTTCTTTACATCTTCACTGGCAAGAAGTTCACTGGATGTTCCGCTAATCACGTTTTGTCCTGTCTCGATAATATATCCTCTGGATGCTATATCCAGAGAAGCCATTACATTTTGTTCCACCAGCAGAATGGTCATACCGCGTTGGTTAATCTCCTGCAGAGTCTCGAAGATCTTCTGCACAATCACCGGGGCCAATCCCAGGGAGGGTTCATCCAACATCAGTATATCCGGATCAGCCATCAGAGCGCGGGCAATGGCGCACATCTGCTGCTCACCGCCAGACATGGTTCTGGTCAACTGATTCTTTCTCTCATAGAGTTTTGGAAACAGGGAGAAGCAAAGATCCAGATTTTCCTGCCGTTTCGCGCGGGCATGCGGCGAATACGAGCCAACCAGAAGATTGTCATAAACACTCATATAGGGAAACAGTCTGCGGCCTTCAGGGCATGCTATGACACCCTTTTGAACCCGCTCATGGGTAGGCAGATCACGAATAGACGAACCTTTAAAAAGAATGTCGCCATCTTTGAGGGGGTGCATACCCATAATTGCGTTGATGGTTGTTGTTTTGCCGGCGCCATTGCTTCCTAGCAGGGCAACAATTTCCCCTTCCTTAATTTCCAGGGAGATGCCACGCAAAACCTCAAATTGTCCATAATTGACATGGATATTTTCTAGTTTCAGCATATCATTTCTCCCCCAAGTAAGACGCTATAACCGCCGGATCATTCGTTACTTCCTCTACGGACCCCTGAGAGATAAGTTTTCCCTGATTCAGCACGTATAACCGGTCAGACAGCGACATAACTGATCTCATAACATGTTCGAACAAAATATCGGATACTCCCGTATCGCGAATTTTAAGAATTAATTCAACCACACTCTGGCAGTCGGTCGGATTCAACCCCGCCATGACTTCGTCCAGCAGAAGCAGCGTAGGTTCTGTAGCAAGAGCCCGCGCCAGTTCCATGCGCTTCAGCTCCGGCAGGTTTAAATCTCCTCCCTTTACATCACGTCGGTTGGACAAACCTACCAACTCTAAAATTTTCTCCGTCTGCTTCATACTGTCCGCAATAGCCGGGTGCCTCATCAGCGAGCCCACCATGACATTTTCCTGGACAGTTAAATCGGCAAACGGCTGAACAATTTGATGGGTGCGCCCAATCCCCAGGCGGCATACCTTGTGAGGGGGTAATCCCTGTATTTCTTTGCCGTTAAAGATTACTTTTCCCGACTTGGGCTTTAATTGCCCGGAAATCATATTGAACAACGTTGTTTTTCCGGCTCCGTTCGCCCCGATCAGACCAACGATTTCTCCTTTAGCACAGTTGAGTGATACATTATCCACTGCCACCAGACCGCCGAACTGCATAACCAGGTTCTGGGCGTCAAGAATCAAATTACTCATCACCCACCTGCTCTTTCTTCGCTGGATGGCAAATCGCACCCCACAAATTACGAATCAACTTTACCAGGCTGTCTTTCAGGCCCTTGGGCATGCAGAAGATTACAACCATTAACACAATTCCATAGACGACGTTGGCTATGCCTGCCAGCTGAGCACCCAGCCGGGAGTTGAGTATCTGCTGAATGGGAACCAGCAGGGACGCGCCAATAACGGGTCCCCAAATGGTTCCTCCCCCTCCTACCACAGCCAGCACCAGAATGCGTATGGACAAATCATAAGAGAACACACTGTTGGGGTCAATATACTGCAGGAACATGGCATACACGCCACCGCCCATGGCTGTAAAGAATGCGCTGGTAAACATGGCCAGCAGTTTCATACCCATCACATTGACGCCCAAAGAAGCACCGGCTTCCTGATTTGTGCGGATGGCGGCCAGATAATAACCCATTTTGGAGCGTTTGATGTAGGCAGAAACACAAAGGACCAGTATCAGCATACCGAGTATCACATAATAGTAACCGCGTTTATCCAGAAACTGCATCCATCCAAGGCCGCCTCTCCAGCCGATTTTCATGCCCTGTGCTCCTCCAACACGAAGACCGAACATTTCCGTGTTGGTGTTAAAAACAATTCGAAACACATGGCAAAGCGCGATGGTCGACAGTGTGAAATAAGAGCCTCTCAGCCGGAAGCAGGGGATTCCAATCACAAGTGAAACCAATCCTGCCACTACTCCTGCTACCAAAAGGCCTATCCAGGGAGAACAGTTCGCATACGTAAACAGAATCGACGTCACATAGGCACCGATACCAACGAAGCAGGCATGACCCATGGACATTTGCCCCGCGTAGCCGCCCAGAATATTCCAGGAGGAAGCCCAAAAAGCATAAAGAAGAACAAGACAAAATGAGTTAATAATAAACTGCTGGGACTGGAAAACCGGGTAGATAAACAAAAAAGCAAAAACCAGCAGTATAAAGATGTTCCCTGGCTTGCAAAACTTTTTCATGGGCCCTCACTCCTTTTCCTTTCCCAGTATGCCAGTGGGTTTGAACAGAAGGATGAGTACAAATAATCCAAATAGAATGATCTGTGAAATGGAATCATTGAAAATCATTCCAAATACCTTCTCTATAATGCCCACCAGCAGTCCGCCGATCAGACATCCCATGACGCTGCCTTTGCCCCCCAGCACAACGATAATAAAGGACTTCAAGCCGTATGATTGACCAATCGAATTGGAAACAGGGTAAAAAGAGACCAGAAGGGATGCAGATATGCCCACCATGGCCATGGATATGCCCATCGCCAAGGCATAAACTTTATCTTCATTGATACCCATCATTCGGGCTACGGTACGGTCCTGAGAACTGGCTGTCATGGCTCTGCCAGTCTCCGTTTTCTTCAAAAAGTAAAAAAGGGCAAATGTGCATATAATGGCGATCACAAAAGCAATCAATCTGGCTTGAGAAATGATAAAGGGACCAACGTGAAAACTCTTGCCTGTATATTTGGTCTGAGCCTGTAAAGCAAAGCCGCCAAACATAATTAATGCCAATGATGTTAAAGCCGTGTCCATTCCGGATGTGAACAGCAAAACGCTGACGGGTTCACGATCCTTATCACGCACCATCAATTTATAGAACAATATTTTCTGCATAAGATATCCTACTGCAAACATCACTGCGCCAGTGATAAAGCAGCACAGATACACATCTATATTAAGGCGGGAGACCAAATAATACGTCAAGTACATTGCCATCATAAGAAGGGATCCATGCGCAAAGTTCACTATGCGCATAACCCCAAAGCACAAACTGAGACCTACTGCAATTGTCGCATAGACTCCTCCAAGAAGCAGGCCATCTATAAGCGACTGTATATACATAGACATGACTTCAATAAACCAGTTTCCTTTCTAAATCCAGCCTTGCCTGATTTCTCAGGCAGGGCTGGTTTCGATTTGGTTTAATGTGCTTTACACTGGACATTCCCATGATGTAAAAGCATCTGAGATTCCAAAGAAGTTTGCCCTTCCGCGAGCCCTCTTCCTGGAGAGCTTGCCAAAAGCCCCCTACACGGGTGCAATTTACCCGCCGATAAAATCAGCGCTCGGACCAGGCAGGTACCGGCCAGACCATGGCTTCGTCATCGGCAGAAGTGGTCAGGTATTTGTAGGCACCATCAAGGAATTGGGTAGCGCAGGCATTCGCCTGGGTGTTCTGATTGTAAATGCTGTCATTCACAACACCAAAGGTAACACCGGTATAATCATGGAACAGAAGAGCTTCATCATCCGGGGTAAGATCGGTTTCAGCCAGGGCCGCTGCCAGTTCATCATGGTCGGTGGAGCCGCAGCGTTCCAGCGCATCGACAACAACGCCCATGCCAAGCCATCCGTTGGCTTCATATTCGGTCATCTCTACGCCATATTCTTCCAGATAATCCGCCGCCATCTGCTGGGCCTCTTCCGAGCGGGCATTTACGATATCCGCTGTCCAGGGTGATACACTAAAGATGTACTCGGCTTTATCACCAACAGAAGGTCCGAACTCGGAAACCGTGAATCCGCCGCCCTGGGCTACCATGGGCACATTGCAGTCATATTCAAACATCTGATTGGTAAACAGAATGGCATCGGACAAATACATGGCCGGAATGACCACATCAGCGTCAGAAGCTTTCAGCTTATTGATAATGGAAGAGAAGTCGGACATACCGGTATCAAAACTCTCTGCAAGCACGACCTCAAGACCCACCGCGTCTACTACATAGTCGAGCGTATTCTGATAGATGCCGCTGCCCCAGTCAGAAGATTCATAGATGATAGCGAGCTTCCGGCAGGAGTCAGGAACTTTCTCATTGAAGGCATTGAAAAGGTCAATGAAGGTATAAGACATATTCAAGTTAGACAGATTGGCACGGAAGGAATATTTCACAGTTGAGTCCCCTAAAACGGAGTCTGTTGTGCAGTTAACGAGCATATAGGGTACACCATATTTCTCAGCAATAGGCACTGTTGCGGATCCCACACCGGATTGATAGGGGCCAACAATCGCTGCCATGTCAGGATTTTCGGCAATCAGGCGTTCCATTTCTGTAACACCCACCTCGGGGCTGCCAGTTGTATCGGCTTTGACCAATTCAATCTGCGCACCGCCCAGCGACTGGATGCCGCCGTTTTCATTAACATGATCTACATACATCTGGATGCCGCGCATCTGCAGCTCGCCAGTCGCAGCGGACGTACCGGAGAAAGGAAGCAAAATGCCGATCTTTACCGTATCAGCCCCTTCATCTGCCAATGCAATAGCAGACATAGACAAAACCATAGTGAGTACCAACAAGCACGCTAAGAGCTTCTTCATCTTTTTTCTCCTTCTCTCGGGATGGTTCCCGGATAATATATAATCAACCAACCAAGTGGCCAATTATCTAAAACTTGAAACCGCGATATAAGAGATACGATCGATTTGGAACAAACTACCAGTTTTTAAGTGAAATTGCCGCCTACCCCCCGACACATCCAGTGCCGGGATCCAGGCGGTCCCGCTCCTTGTACGATATTTATGTTAAGTCTTACCTGTTTTAATAGACAATCTCCCGCACCCAGCTGTGTAATCCATAAACATAAGTCTGCCGTATTCCCTATCCTATTGGATAGACCGGAAAATATAAACATTAATTGGAAGCATTTCAAAACCGCAAAATCGACTTTGTCTGTGTGCTGCAGAGCCCCAAGCCCCTGCGCCCTTTTTCACGGCTTTGATCGGCCAGTCCGCAACGCACTCATCTCAGCTCATATTAAACCATTCCCCTGTGAAAGTCAAGAACCACTCAGAATTTTTGCTTTTTATGATTTGCCTGCCAAAAGTAACCAGGGCAAAAATAACCGAACCATAGCCAAAAAAGATGGGAAAAATCTTCCATTTTGGCTCTGAATGTGTTATACTATATGCTGTGATTAAGGCTTCCGAAGGAGGGCTCAACCATGGCATTTCGCCTGAATAATGCGCCGGAGCAGATGTCTCTGTTCCATCGTGGGTTCATACTAGGCAAAAGGAAAGAAAAGCTGCTTAATGGTTCTTGGGCAAAGATCTTTGCTGAAGACATAT
>CAZGAM010000148.1:0-5941 GCA_964523685.1 uncultured Oscillospiraceae bacterium
GTAATTATCCGTACGGAGTTTTTCAAAATTATCAATCCCAATTGGGAGCATCTTTTTCTCTTCCATGCTGCAATCCTTTACTTTATACCTTTATGGCAAATTTGCGCCAGTTAATATCTCAAGTGAATCCAATGAATTCCCATACTTGTGCGGCAAAACACAACATGTAAAAAATGTGACTTATTAGAGACAACATATAGATAGCCAATCCCAAATAGTATTTTAAAAATCACAAAAATATATTGAAATCTCTCGAATTGGGATGTATTATATCATTAGCGCAATACACTACTATTAGAAATCCCAATTTTTGGGGGTTAGACAATATAAATGAGAGATTACGGGAATACAATTTACTATGACCTCGTTGTGCCAGTCCCGGATAATGCCACAGTGCTGAAGACCGGACGGGTTCAGATTTACAACTAAATATACGGAAAACAGCATCGATATTCCCTGGGGATAAGCTTTGGTGACGGAGAAATGCACCCAAACAAAAGGTATGTGGATTTGTACACCGATGAGTTTCTTGAGAAGTATCCTGAGAAAAAGAGCTTACTTCATCCACATCAGCTGTCCATTGGACTGTTTTCCTTGACTTTGGGTATTAGCCAGTCGTTGGGTCTATACCAGATCCTGACAACGGCCTACGAGCCCAAAATAGCAAATGCCATTCTTGACTATGCTATGTTCAATATCTGTAATCATTCTAATGTAAGTGAACTGTTTGCCTCAAAGATGGATAGGCAGATGGTGTTCTGTGTTAAGCCCTATGAGGACTCTTGGTACTCTAACACGTTTTGCCATGAGATGACTGATGGCAAGAACGCTCTCTTTTGTGGGGAATGGCTGGATTTGTGTTTGAAGACTTTGTGTTCCAAGGATGTTCTAATCAGTATCGACGGCTCCAATATTGACTGCAGCAGTCAGAGCAGTACGATAGTAAAGCATGGCAAAGAAAAATCGAATTCGGGCAGCATGATCGTATCGTTCATTTGGGTTATATGCTCTAGCGGGGAGTATAAGGGGGTTCCGCTTACTTACTTTGTCTATGAAGGCAATAAGGTAGACTGTAAAGCTCTGAAGAAGGTAATGTCCCGGCTGAAGAATCATAAGGTAAATGTGGCTGGTACAATACTGGACAGAGGCTTTTGTACAAAGGACTGCGTTGCCGAACTCGAAAGTCAGCATATTCCATTTGAAATCATGATGACCTCAAACACGGAGGTCTATACCTCGATGATGAATGAATATGCTGATACGATCTTCAACCATGCTCGCTACAGACTAGAAGGCAAGCCGGGGAAGTATGGCATTACATCGAATGATGTCAAGCTCATGGCAAATACCGACGCAAAAGCATGTATAGGCCCCTTTTATGATGATATCAATGGCGCTGCACGCAGGACAGCTTACATAAGAGACGTGGAAAAGGAAAAAGAGCGAGTCTACAAAGCGGCGCATGAGAACCCATATGATGTTAAAATCTCACGCAAATATGATGGTGTTCTGAAATTTACTGGCAACGCAGACATTGTTGCCATTGATGATGAGGCACTTGAGATTGAACTACACAAAAAAGGATATTCAGCCATATCATCATCCAAAGAAAGCACTGCAAAGGAAATTGATGATATCTACAATTTGAGAGACGTAGCTGAAAAGGTGTTCATGGAGGTAAAGTCCCAGCTTGGCTATGATGTTATAAGAGGATACGAAACGGAAAGCATCTACAACAGATTTTTTGCATGCTTTATTGGCTGCATTCTACGTGCAGTGATGATAAACGTGTGCAAGAAGTGTGGCATTGATACCAACCTTATGATATCCGATCTTGACTTCCTGCAATATGAGTACAATGGGAGTAATTACACATATTCAACCAGCCTTAGCAAATAAAATATTCTCGGAGTTTGGTCTTACCAATGAAAGCCTTGCTTTACTGAGTGAAGCTGTAAATGAAAGACTGATTTTGGACGTTGACAGCATTCATCGTCCTCCGGCACGCTCATGGTCTATGCCTGAGAAAAAGAAACCGGGGCGTAAACCGAAGAAAAAGCCTGTTACGGCTTCAGCAAAGTTGCCAGTAGTCTCTTCGGGGATTGATGAAAAGATGGGAGGACTTATGACAGACGATGCGTCAGACACGAACACAACAGAGAACCCTGACGCTGAGTTCTTGGAAAAAAAGGTTCCTACCTCTGAGCAGATCATGACTGACACAGAAGTGCCTTGTGCATCTGAAGAGCCTGTTTCTTATCCGAATAGAGAACGTATTCCAGCGCTTGAAAAAGTTCCGGAGCAAGAAGTAAACGCGGAGCCCCCATTTATTATACCCGTGAAACGCAAGCCTGGCAGGCCACCTGGCAGTAAGAACAAGAAAACGATAGACAGAGAGAAGGAGATTGTCCGGCAGGCCGCGGCAGGAACACTCCCTTTAATGTTGCCCAGCGCAAGACGTGGACGACCTAAATCCCAAGCAGCTCAGCAACAGGAGGAAGAGGAAAAATTCTGGCGCAATAAGGCGGCAATTGCAGGAGTACCTCTTCTTGAGCTTCCAAAAAGGACAAGAGGGCAGCCATCCAAGGAACAAGCCAAACAAAGGTTGCAAATGATCAATGAATGGAAGTTAAAGGTGGATGAAGCATACTCAAAGGTATTAGCTCACTAAGGTATCAGAGTTATAGCCAGTGCTTAGGAGTTGGCTCTTCGCACTCTTTCTCACCACCATGCCAGGCTTTTCCTCTGAGTATTCATATAATTCCCCTAAAATATTATCTAGCGCAAACTTGCGGAAGTTAAGGTACTTGCGGAAGTTAAGGACTAGATCCTAATGAGCCTAAGAAACCAAGAGGGAGACCTAAGAAAGATTTGACGCAACCGAACTGAGACTGAGCACAGACATATTGTTACCTTAGATATACAAATCGCGAAATCATTACTCCACAGCCTTGAAACGGAGGGAGATGACCGGGTACTTTCCCATGTACTTGTCACAGAGTTTTGCCTTCTTTGAGCAGACAAGTTCGTCAATGGATGACTATCCACATCCAGGGAAAAATTCTTCAGCCCGCTCATGGTTGAGGACTTGCCAAACTGCCAAGGTCGGGTAAAAAGGGATACCTTTCACCAGCTATTCAAAAGGCCGCAAATCAACCCCGCCTTGTCGACATAGGTAGAAATTGTCCGTGCGAAGTTCTTCAAAATTTTCAATCCCAATCGGGAGCATTATTTTTTCCTTCTGGCACTTTTCCCCCTTTTTCACCCTGATGACAGGATAAGAAGCGATTGCCTTTACCCGTATTTCCCCTACGTGTATTCGAGCATTAGTCGGTACGAACATAATAGAATACTAACACAGTTTTTCGTTTCTGTAAAGACTGCCTTCCGCCCGCCTGCTGGTAAATTCCCTGCATTTTCGAACTATAAAGAAGGTGAATCTATGCCCTTGCCGAAAATTGTTGCACCTGCCGGCGGACCGGAGCAGCTGCAAGCCGCTGTACGATGCGGCGCAGACTGCGTATACCTGGGTACAGGTCCTTTCAACGCCCGGCGCAATGCAGTCAATTTTACCCAGGAACAGCTGGTCCAGGCGGTGCGCGGCTGCCATATCCGAAATGTGCGCGTATATGTAACTGTCAACACTCTGGTGACAGATCAGGAGTTTCCCCCGCTGGAACAGACTGCAGAGAGCATTGCCTGCGCCGGTGCAGACGGGGTCATTCTCCAGGACATGGGAGCTGTCCAGCTTTTTTCCCGCCGCTATCCCAGCCTTCGCCGGATCGCCTCCACCCAGACCGCCGTGCACAATACCGACGGGGCCCGTTTTCTCCAGGATGCCGGCTTCCAAAGCTTTGTTCTGGCCAGGGAACTGACCCTGGAGGAAATGGCAAAAATCTGTGCGGCCGTTCCCCTGAGTGCGGAGGCTTTCGTACATGGCGCCCTCTGCATGAGCCTTTCCGGTGCCTGTTACTTATCCTCCCTTCTGGGTGGCCGGAGCGGAAACCGGGGTCTGTGCGCCCAGCCATGCCGGCTGGAATGGCACTGCGGACGCTCAGACCATGCCCTGAGCCTGCGGGATATGAGCCTTTTGGATTATATCCCCGCTCTGGCCCAGGCGGGAGTGGCAGAACTAAAGATTGAAGGACGCATGAAACGGCCCGAGTACGTAGCGGCAGCCGTGACAGCCTGCCGTCTGGCCAGGGAGGGCAGGCCTTATGACAGAGAAACTCTCTCCGCCGTCTTCTCCCGCCATGGTTTTACCGACGGATACCTTACCGGGCGAAGAGATCAAACGATGTATGGCTTCCGCACCCAGGAAGATGCCCTTGCCGGCCAGGATGTACTGCCCCGGCTGCAGGCCCTGTACCAGAAGGAGACTCCGTCCGTGCCGGTGGATATGGCCTTTTCCCTCACACAATCCGGCAGCAGCCTGACGGTCACGGACGGGGACCATACCCTCACCGTGCCAGGGCCGCCTCCCCGGCAGGCACTGCACCGGCCACTGGAGGAAGACCAGGTGCGCCGGCACCTGGGCAGTACCGGCGGAACCGCCTATACGCTGCAGGATCTCTCCTGCACCCTGGCACCGGGTCAGGTACTGTCCGCCGCTGAACTGAACGGCATGCGCCGCCATGCGCTGGCTTTGCTGGACGACCTACGCGGGACAGCGAGTCCTGTGGAACGGGGACTTTGGACCGCTCCGGAAGCGGTTCCACGGCCCCATGCTCATCCCTCTCCCCTGTGGGCCCGCTTCGTCCGGCCGGGTCAAATCGCCTGCCCGGACAAACTGCAGAGAATTCTTCTGCCGACCAGCCAAATAACCCCGGAGGTGCTGGACAAGCTGGGGACCAAACTGACGGCAGTCCTTCCGCCGGTTCTCTTTCCGGAGGGGGAAGAGGCTCTGGACAATCGGCTCACGGCCCTGAAAAAGGCGGGCCTGGCCGAGGTGTGGGCGGATAACCTGTACGGCCTCACCCTTGCCCGCCGTCTGGATCTGCCCGTTCGGGGCGGATTTGGTCTCAATGTGACCAATCTGGCGGCAATGGAATTTTTCAGAAGCTGGGACCTTCTGTCTCTGACCATCTCCTTTGAACTGCCCATGGCCCTCATCCAGTCGATGGACAGTTCTCTGCCCTGGGGAATCACCGCCTACGGACGGCTGCCCCTAATGCAGTTTCGAAACTGCCCGGTCAGAGCCCACCTGGGCTGCCGCCGCTGTGGGGGAAACGGAACTCTCACGGACCGGAAGGGGATCCACTTCCCCGTGGAATGCAGCGACCGCCGCAGTGCCTGTCTGCTCAACAGCGTACCCCTGGACATGGCAGGCCGGGAGGATCCCGGCGATTTCCGCCTGCTCTGGTTCACCCGGGAATCGACCCGGGAATGCGGGGAGGTCATAGACCGGTTTCTCCGGCAGCTGCCCACCCCCGGCCCCCATACCCGGGGACTGTACTGCCGGAAGCTTCTCTGAGCGAGTTTATGCCTGCTTATCAGGAGGATTTTATGGGATTCGGAGAACTGTTTCTACTGGCGCTGGGTCTGTCCATGGACGCGTTCGCCGTGAGTATATGCAAAGGCTTGAGTCTGAGAAAAATCCGCTGGCGCCATATGTGTCTGGCCGGGGCATGGTTTGGTGGCTTTCAGGCTCTGATGCCCCTGATCGGCTTCTTCTTCGGCCGCTTCTTCGCAGATCTGGTTGACGCCTATGACCACTGGATTGCTTTTTTCCTGCTGCTTTTTATCGGCGGCAAGATGATCTGGGACGCGATCCGGGGGAAGGAAGAGTCGGTGGACGCTGCCATGGACTGGAAGAGCATGCTCCTGCTGGCGGTAGCCACCAGCATCGACGCGCTGGCGGTGGGGGTTACCTTCGCCTTTCTGGATATGGCCATTGTCCCGGCCGTTCTCTTTATCGGGTGCACAACCTTTGTCTGTTCCG
>CAZGAM010000148.1:5951-6177 GCA_964523685.1 uncultured Oscillospiraceae bacterium
CCCTGGGCATCAAGATAGGCAGCGTATTCGGTGCCCGCTTCCAGAAGCAGGCGGAGATTCTGGGAGGGGTTGTTCTGGTGCTGATCGGACTAAAACTTCTGCTGGAAGGCGTGGGAATTTTGTAACTTTTGACGATTTTGCAATTGATGCTGTAAAAAACAGAAAAATCGTGTATAATCAATTTTAGAGAAGGGAGTGAGTTCATGGACGAGAATGCGAAAAACTT
>CAZGAM010000149.1:0-1759 GCA_964523685.1 uncultured Oscillospiraceae bacterium
AGGTAAACATATAGGATATATTTGTCATGCCCTTGGTCATAGACGTGATGCCGGTGATATCTCCCAATTTGGCATTCAGACACTTGGCAACGACAAATAACTCCTTTGCATGTACAGCCATGATAATCTGTTGCTGAATATTATAGAGAGTGTTGTCTGTCTGCCCACCGCCCAGCAATTGTTCAACTGCTTTTTTGCATTCCAGAGGCCCTACATACACAATGATATCTTTTGCCTGAAGTTCCACATAGGGACCAGGTGAAATGATTACATTCTGTCCTCGACGAATGGCTACAATCGTAGCGCCTGTGCATTGCCAAAACCGTAAATCGCCAATGCTCATACCTATTTTGTCTGAATTGTCCGGAACTTCGATCTCATAATTCGGAAGTGCCTGCTCTGACGGCAGCGGTACAGAACTAGCAGCGATAAGCCGGTTGCCCACTTCTACTAAACGCTGACCCGTGGCGGTATACTCTTTAAAAAGAGTCTGCAGCTGTGAAAACAGTTCCCTCTGTTCCTGCTGAACACGGATAGTTCCCAAATATTCTTTCGCCTTCTGCACGGAGATCACAGTGGTTCCACTCCCCTCTTTTGTGGAGACAATCCCCATGTCTGCGAGCAAACTGAGAGCTTTTCGAACGGTTTCCGGAGAGACCCGATAATGAGAGGATAGTGTGGATCTTCCCTGCAGTTTTTCCCCCTCATGGAATTCTCCCTCTGCAATGCGGTAAGCTATGTTCAAGGCAAGGCGCATAAACTGTGGCCAGGTATCCTTATCCATATAAATATCTCCTTCTATGTTTTTTCAATGATTCATTATACAGGATGCAATCTGTGAAGTCAAGGAGATTGGCGCTTTGAAACTTTGTTTAGTTCTCCCTGGCAGCCACCTTGCCCCTATCTTCTACCATCAATTAAAATAGCATCTAACCTATTCAGCAAGTAGGATGGATGGTTGAGTCTAAATTTGGACGAACGGATTCTCCTCGAACTGTGAAATGCAGTTCCCTCATCTGAGTCGGCTATAGTGACAAATTGAATTTGCAAATCAAAGTTTGTACTAATCTTGATTATGCTTAAAACGGAAGGCTTTCATAATTTGCTCTCTGCAGATCAATATATTTGATACTAGTTCGTGAATACCCAGCCTTTGCCCAGAGAAAAATGGCTGGAATCTTATGTATGGAGGTATGTTTATGAAGTGCTGGAGATGTGGTGCAGAAATAAGCGATACTACGCAAATTTGCCCAAAGTGTAATACGAACCAAAAGCGGGGTGAACCAAAAGATCTCGTACCTCATACTTTGCGGAAATTGTATAATCGAGTAGGTCCGTCCCTTCTGACGACAGAAGACTCCCTACTGCTTGTGGACCAGCTTCATTGGATGGGTAGTAAGGGTACGTATCCTATGCGTCTAATCAAAGCAACTCTACCGATTGGTGTTGGCAGGCTTTACAGAGATCAGCTCGATAGTTTTGGGGAGCCGGATGATGCATTCTACCGGAATGTCCGCATGACGATTATGAATAACACCGGATTGAGCAGAAAAGAAGGCAACGCATTGATATCTCTGTTCGATGAGATGATCGGATGGACGATGACCGAAAAGGAATATATTTCACTCACTCAATTAAAGACAGCTTCTGAGGTGTTTACGGATACCAGCAAAGATAACGTGGAAAACTATCGAAAAGCAGCGAAACTGGGTGATGTGGAGGCTCAATACCATCTGGGGGAATGCTATCTGTTGGGTCA
>CAZGAM010000149.1:1769-3956 GCA_964523685.1 uncultured Oscillospiraceae bacterium
GCCAGTGCTGGGAAGTGGCTGAAACTTGCATCCGATCAGGGATACGCCCCCGCTCAAGTACTTCTTGGAAACTGTTATAAGCGATACGAAATTCGAAATGGTAAAATTGATCCAATCCAATTGTTTCAGAAAGCGGCCGAACAGGGAAATGATGAGGCCATGTTTTACCTTGGTGAGTGTTACTATAGTGGTCGATTTGTAGAGCTTGATGAAACCCAAGCGATGTCCTGGTATCGCAAGGCGGCAGAGCTTGGCAATGGAAGGGCACAGAACAATTTAGCGGTCTACCTGCATACAAATGAGGATCCGCAGATTGTTGCGGAAGCAATTATGTGGTTTCAAAAAAGCGCAGAACAGGGGAATTCTTTCGGACAAGTAAACCTAGGCGGCTGTTATGTTGAAGGCACAGGGGTAGAGCAAAGTTGGGAAGAAGCTGTAAAGTGGTATCGTAAAGCAGCGGAACAGGGCAACACAGATGGCCAATATATGTTGGGAAATTGTCTTCTGGACGGCAAGGTAGCGACAACGGATGCGGATGCCGGCTTGAAATGGCTCACACTTTCAGCAAAGTTGGGAAATCCATCAGGTCAGTATCATCTGGCTGTCAGGTACCGCGACGGAAAAGGAGTCAAACAGAATTACGCAGAAGCACGAAAATGGTTCAAGGAAGCATCCAAATATTTCCTGGAGGCCTTATATGAACACGCTCTCTGTTTGCTCTATGGCAAAGGAGGAAACGCAAACACCAAAAAAGCATGGGAAGAGATTCAAACGGCTGCAGAAAATGGCCTTCCAGAGGCCCAAAACGAGATGGGTAAATGTTTTTCCAGAGGTATCTATGTAGAACGAGATGTTGCGAAGGCGTTTCAATGGTTCCAACAGGCTGCTGCACAAGGATTTGCAGAAGCTCAATACAATCTGGGGGACTGTTATCAATTGGGGCTTGGAGTAAAGAAGAATCCTGCGAAAGCAGAGAAATGGCACCAGCTTGCGATAGAGCAGGGGTACAAAAAAGATCAAAGCCAGAACGAAGGCTGACCACAGATTTCTCAGGGGCAGTTGACTACTGTTGCAAGGAGTCCTTTTGATGCTTATCAAACAAGATATGCTTTTCACTCCAGTGGGCAAAAATAGACCCCTCCACTTATGGCTACCGGATTGTTATGAGCAATCTTCTGACCGCTATCCGGTAATGTATTTTTTCGATGGGCATAATCTTTTTAAAGATGAAGACGCTACTTACGGAAAAAGTTGGGGGTTGTGCGAATTTCTGCGCAGCTGGAAAAAACAGATTATCATCGTAGGTATAGAATGCGGACATGAGGGCTATGAACGGCTTTACGAATACTGTCCTTACACGTACCGCAGCGAGGATAAGGGTCCCTTTCACGGCATAGGCGATAAAACTATGCAATTTATGACAGAAGATTTAAAGCCTATGATTGACCAGAATTTCAGGACCTTCTCTTCCCGAGATGCAACTGCTATAGGCGGCTCTTCTATGGGAGGACTTATGAGCCTTTATGCGGCGGTGAAGTACAATACGTTTTACTCTAAAGCAGCTTGCGTCTCCAGTGCCATAATGCCTTTCATGGATGAAATTTGCGGGGATATTATGGATTCTCCTATTTCAGCCGATACCCGAATATTTCTCTCCTGGGGAACAGAAGAATCAGGAGGCATGAAACAAAATCCATTAGAGGACTATGAAACACCGAATGCCATAAACAATTTGAAAGTTGCTCAAGAAATTCAAAAGAAAGGTGCATTGACCCATATAATTTGTCAGCGAGGGGGAAAGCACTGTGAAGCGGATTGGGAAAAACTTGTTCCCGACTTCATGAATTTCCTTTGGGTGAGTTAACTGTTCAGGGTATGGGTTATTGATCATCACATAGTTTGCGCAAGAGCCCAGGTGCTGTCGTTGATTCGTACCTATGCTGTGCAGTTCGTCTCTATCTTTTTTTTCAGGTAAGCACTCTACCAAGACGTTCTTCCGGAGTACAAAGCTGAGCGGCCTTACACCGGGAGCTTTCCAAAGGGGCCTCTGCAAAACGGAAAAATACCGATGGCAACGGCGCCGCCTGATTTCGAGAAAAGAACGGAAGCCGTGTACCGGGCTTTAGGAAGGCTATCAAAGAAGTAGGCTCACTTATGAGCAAACTTTGGAACCCCCGCTGCTTGAAC
>CAZGAM010000149.1:3966-6164 GCA_964523685.1 uncultured Oscillospiraceae bacterium
ACATCGTGGGAATGTCAATATACCCTGTTAACAGACGCTGCTCGTCCGAATATACACAGGTGGTGCATATATGGATACAGATTATCGTAAAATTGGCTGTGAATTGGTCGGGACAGGGGATGTGGCCGAGATGAAACGACTGGCACAGAAAATCGAAAAAAAAAATCCCCGCCGGGCCGGGCGGAAGAAAAAGTTTACTGAAGAGGATGTATGCCAGATGGAAAGGCTTCGAAATGGTGGAATGCCCATGGAAAAGATCGCGGAGCAGTTTGGCACATCCCGGCAGACGGTGGGTAGGTATTTGGCGGAACCAGCGCCAGCGCCAGGCGTTACACTCCGTATGACCTATATGTGGCGTCATCGTCCCTGCACGGTGATTGATGTGGATTTTCTCAGGCAGAACCTTACGATACACAATCAGACAGATGATGTTTTACATCGGGCGTTTGGCACGAATGACTCACCTGCCTGGGAGGACCTGGATGTCTTTCTGCGGGAGCGGTGCTTTTCAGAAAATAGAGGTGACGCTAAGCAGCTGCTGCAGAAATTGGGATTAGGGGGATATGATCCATTACAAATCGTCGAGAAAACCCATGGTCGCACGGCAGATGATGATATGTGGCTGCGGTTCCAATACTATGATAGAGGCAATGAAGTTTGAAGACCATCAATCTAGACAAAGTGCCACTTGAACCGATACAGGAACACACATCCAAGGGTGACCAACCAAAGTGGCGGCTTCAAGGGAAGTGGTACAAGGCTGATCACATGGGATATGAGGCTCTCTGTGAGGTGCTCATTTCTAGGCTGCTGTCCAAATCGAATGTCAACAAATATGTACGTTATGAGCCGGTAAATATAATTTGGGACAACAAAATCCTACTTGGCTGCGAGAGTTCAAACTTTCGAGCAAAAGACGAGATGCTCATCCCTTTCGAGCGGTTACATCGCGCCTATAAGGGCTTGGGTCTGGCACATGCCTTGGCACGCATGGAGACACCGGCAGAACGGCTGGTATATACGGTAGATTTTGTGCAGTCGGTCACTGGACTGGAGAATGTGGGAGCGTACCTTACGGCACTCATAGAAATGGACGCATTATTCCTTAACGAGGATCGGCATACCAACAATTTGGCCGTTATTCGCAATGAAACGACCGGTCAATTCCGTCTGTGTCCGGTGTTCGACAATGGGATGTCCCTGTTGTCTGATCTGAACGCCTACCCAATGGGAGCGGATATTTGTGAGTGTATCGACCGGGTAAGGGCTAAGCCCTTTGCTGTAGATTTTGCAGAGCAGCTCGCAGCGGCAGAGGGATCTTTCGGACCGCAAATTCATTTTCGATTTACAAAACAGGATGTGGCAGATGTTCTTGATGAGCTGCAGAAGCTATACAGCAAGACGGTGTGCAAACGGGTACAGCAGTGCCTCTATGAACAGATGCGCCGATATCCAATCTTGTTTGCGTAGTGATCACCAGTACCCTTCTTGCTAAAACTATCCTTGTCAATTATTCAATATAATGATAGTAGTAAATGCTGACACAAAATCGAAAGTATAGTTGCCGGGTGTATTACAATCTTGCGTTTATGGCGAATCGTTCCCCGACCAATGAGAAATGTGATTGAAACGAAGCGCCGTCAGCCTAAATAATAAAAATAAAGCCTTGAAATAGAAACAGGCATTATGTTGAAAAGCAAAGCGACGAACTCGGCACTTGGTCAGACTTCTATTTTGATCAAAGGGATGGATATTTCGCCTGCTTAGAGATAAGGGGCGTTCTGTTGCCGAGACTGCTTCCATGCATACAATCAACGGAGCACAATGTCAGTTTACCTGGGTATCAGCAGCGGTAGAAAAAGATATCTCCACTTTAAAAAGATCTCCATCCAAAGTCAATGTCATCTGCCCATCCATCAGCTCGATCAAACTTCTGGCTATGGACAAGCCAAGGCCACTTCCCTCTGTATACCGGGATCGATCTCCCTGTACGAAGCGCTCCATCAACTCCTCTGCAGGAATGTCCAATGGTGCTTTTGATATGTTTTTCACAGCGATAGTCGCTCTACCCTCTCCCTCGGTCAGGTCGAAATAGGCACGGGTACCCGGCATAGCATATTTGATCATGTTGGTAAGGAAATTATCCAAAACTCTGCCGAGGAGTCGGACATCTCCAGCAATAAAAACTTCATGTTCAG
>CAZGAM010000150.1:0-6145 GCA_964523685.1 uncultured Oscillospiraceae bacterium
GATACGAATGCATCGGGCTCAACAGGCTAACCCCGTGTGTCCCACGGTTTTATGCATTTTCCACTGGATTTAGGTGTTTGTAAGAGACAGGCAATGCCTCCCGCCACTTTAAAAGTGGGCGAATCCCTGCATCTGCTCTCGTTGAAACCGAACAGCAGTCTCCCCGGTACAGAAAAAACCAATTCCTCCCCTGTACAGCCAGCGAAAAACAGTCTAATGGTCTATACCTAGGTACAGACCATTTTACAGCCTCAGATGCTTGTTCTTCCCAGTACCCTGAAATGGATTACATTTCCAATTATATACCATTTTCCAAAAAATTACAACCCAAACTCGCGCTCCAGGATTCTTGAAAAATCAACAAAAATAAAGCTCTTTTTCATACACTTTGCCGGAAAGTTTGCGCATTATCCACAAAAAAGAGGCTATTAAACTGGCGTTTATCCTATTTGGAACAAAAGAGGCGGGATTCCAGAAATTGCTACAGCACCTTATTCCACAAAAAATCACATTTCAAGATCCCGGATATACACAATCTTATTGCGGGAGTCTGCCTTATCCTGCCGTTCCTCTACCTCGAACCGATCAATAGCCTTCACCATGCTGGATAACTTGGAAAATCCGTAGCTGCGTGTATCAAAGTCCGGACGCTTTTTCTGAATAAGCTGACCTACCGCTCCCAGAGATACATAGTCATCATCCCCTGCGCCGGAAAGGTCCATAATAGAATCCGCAATCAGCCATATAATGCTGTCGGGAATTTGTTTCATCTCCCCTGCAGGCGCAGACGCTTTCCCACTTTCCGGGGTCTCCGGCGTTTCCTGCTCTGTTTTTCTCGCCGGAGAAGTTTTCTTTGCCGGTTCTGCCTTTTTGGCTTCCCCTTTCTTGCGGCGGACAGGTTGCTCTGCCTTGGTAGTCGTCTTCACTGCTTTTTCCCGGATTACCTCTATATAAATAAACTTGTTGCAGGCGGCGATAAGCGGACTGGGGGTTTTCTGCTCCCCGATTCCGATCACAAACTGTCCCGCTTCCCGCAGCCGACGGGCAAGCCCGGTGAAATCACTGTCCGAACTGACCAGAACAAAACCATCCACGTTGCCGGAATAGAGAATGTCCATGGCATCAATGATCATGGCAGAATCGGTAGAGTTTTTCCCTTTTGTATAGGCAAACTGCTGTATTGCTGTGACAGAATTGTCAAGAAGTATCTGCTTCCATCCCGCCAGATTGCGGCTCGACCAGTCCCCGTAGGCTCTTTTCACGTTCGGCGTACCATATATGGCTACTTCTTCCATAATACCCTGAAGGCAGTCCCTTGGCGCATTGTCTGCATCGATCAGAACTGCCAGGCGCAGGTTCTTGTCGTTGTCAATAATCGGCATGGCCATTTCCCTCCATTTTTTGTAAGTATACAATATCCTCTTCCGATTTGCAACCAAATTTCTATGCTGCGGTGAATTACTCCCCCTCTGTTCCGCAGGCCAGTTGGCTGTCCAGCCAAAGCCCAGAGCAAGGCAGGTCATCTCCCCGTCTTTCCAAGTGTCTCCGCGATTGTTTCGAGCGTCCTTACCCCTGCCGGCAAGCCCATTTCCGCCCTGTCGCGCTACTGTGACGGGAAGCAGCCCCACCCAATATGGACCAACAGGATCTTCAGTAACAGAGGCTTTGATACACCGTACAAGGATCCTGAAAGCCATGGCGCCGCCCAGGGTAAGTCGCTGTTTTCAAACTTCTTTTCTGGGGTCTGCTTGTACCGGAACTCTCCTATTTACGCGCCACCTGCGCTGCGACAGACAGCATTCGACGAGAGGATACCTATGCCGATTGGATGGCTATTCCAAGATACAGCCGGAAATACCCTGCTTTCGCCTTTCGCCCTGGAATTGTAAACAATTTTCCAATATGCAGAAAAAACTTGAAACAACCCCCGGCCTGTAATATAATAATCCTTGTTTAGACAATATGGAGGTGTCAACAGACATGAGTGCTTCCAAAGAAAAGCAACATCGCAAAAAACAGATCGCAGAAGGGACAGACAAGCGCACGGCAGCAAAAGCCGCTGAAAAGGCAAAGCGCCGCAAAACCACTATTACCTACACCATCGTGGCTGTCTGCCTGGTACTTTTCTTCTCCTTTATTTTTATCTATAACTCTTCTCTGCCCAGCCGTCATATGACAGCTGTCTCTATCAACGGGGAAGATTATACCGTGGCGCAGGCTAACTATTATTATTCCACAGCCTATATGAACTTTTACAACACCTACTCTTCGTATATGAACTACGGTATGTTCTTTGACCCCAATCAGAGTCTTGCTGACCAGGAGTATTCGGAGGGTACCAGCTGGCGTGACTATTTCAAGGACACAGCCACCCAGAATATGGCGCAGATTCAAATGCTTTACAATGAGGCAGAAGCGGCTGGCTTCACCCTTACCGAAGAGCAGCAGAGTGAATATGACGAGGAAATGGAGAGCCTCAGCAGCAACTGGTCAGACCTGGGGTATTCCAGCCTGCAGCAGTTCATTAATCTGAACTATGGAAAAGGCGTTACCTTGGAAATGATCAAGGAGGAAACTTACCGCTCCCTTGTCGCCTCTCTGTATGCTGAGAGCATCCGGGACAGCTATGAGTATACAGTGGAAGAACTGGATTCCCATTATACAGACGAAGCAGATCAATTGGATGTCATAGATTATACTTATTATACAATTCCAGCTCCCTCTGATGAGTCGGATACCGCCGAGGAAACAGAGGCCGCCGAAGAGACAGACGCTGCCGCTGAAGAACCGGACGCTGCCGAAGGGACGGACTCTGACGCTGCCGAAGAGACGGACGCTGACGCCGAAGAAACGACCGCTGACGCCGAAGAAACGACAGAACCGTCCGGTGAATCCGCAGCAGAGGAGGCAGATGTTCAGGCCATTATCGAGCAAGTGGACGGCACAGATGAGGAAACGTTTGCCGCTGTCATCGCAGAAAACTTCGATGGCGCAGAGGCCACTACGACTTCCCTGCCTGGCAACAGTCTTTTGGAAGACTATTCTGCGTTTCTTCTGGACAGCACCCGGCAAAGCGGGGATGCAACCTATGCGGAAGCGGAAGACGGAACGGTTTACCTGGTAATGTTCCTGGGCCGCGACCACAATGACTACGTTATGCCGGCATTCCGCCATATACTGATTCAGGCAGAGGATACCGACGGAGACGGAACTTTCAGCGAAGAGGAACTGCAGGCCGCTCACGAGGAAGCACAAAGTATTTATGACGAATGGAACGAAGGAGATGCTACGGAGGATTCCTTTGCAGAGCTGGCAAACGAGCGCTCCGAAGATACAGGATCCAACACGACCGGGGGCCTGTATGAAAATGTGAGCAAAGGACAGATGGTAGAGCCCATTGACCTCTGGCTCTATGAAGAGGGAAGAAAAGCCGGTGATACTACCATCCTTGACTACGATGGAAGCGAATCCGGGAGTTACAGCGGTACGCATGTCCTGTACTTCACAGGCTTCAGTGAACTGACTTATGCGGAAAGTTTAGCCGACAGTGAACTTCGAACCGAAGCCTATAACAACTGGTACGATGAGCACATAGAAGGATATGATCCGGTCACTTCTCATATGGGCATGGTTGGCAAGAATCATTAAGGACCTTATTCTCTCCGCTTGCTGCGCAAGCTGACAGACATTTACTGATTTGAAGGCAAGCCAGGCGGGCTGGGAACCGCCTGGAGACGAATCAGAAACAGCAACGCAGGAATAAATTCCTCCTATTGCATACACTGTGCCATGGGAGGAATTTTTCCCTTTATAAAAACTAATCCGGCAAAAATCTTCTCTGTGCAGATAGGCCGAACTTTCCCCATCGCGCGCAGGCATGGATGATTTTCAGCCTAGTCTTTTGAATGTGAAACATCTGGAGGCAATATGACGGAAAAATATTTTGGTGAAAAAACACCCAAACTGGGGTTCGGTCTCATGCGTCTGCCTAAGCTGTCCTCAGGAAAAATCGATATAGCGCAGGTAATGGATATGGTGGACCTGTTTATGAACGCCGGGTTGACCTATTTCGACACCGCCTATGTCTATGACGGAGGCGACTCAGAGAAAGCAGCCCGGGACGCGCTGGTAAATCGCTATCCTCGGGACAGCTTTACCTTGGCCACGAAGATGTGCGCCTGGCTCAGCGGCAACAGCGAGCAATCCGTCAAACAACAGTTTACTACTAGCCTGGAGCGCACCGGCGCCGGTTATTTTGACTATTATTTGCTCCATGCCCTGCAGGCTGGCAGCTACAAGAAATACGAGCAGTATCATCTGTGGGATTTTGTCAGAGAACAAAAGGAAAAAGGTCTCATTAAGCATTGGGGATTCTCCTTCCATGCCACGCCGGAAATACTGGATGAGTTGCTTACCGATTATCCAGATACGGAATTTGTGCAGCTGCAGATCAACTATGCCGACTGGGAAAATCCGAATGTAGCAAGCCGCAGGAACTTCGAAGTGGCGCGGAAGCATGGGAAATCCATTGTGGTCATGGAACCTGTAAAAGGCGGGCAGCTTGCCAACCCCACCAAGGAAGTACAGAATGTTTTGCGCGAGGCAAATCCTGAAGCATCCTTTGCCTCCTGGGCCATCCGATATGCTGCAAGCCTGGATGGAATTCTAACTGTCCTGTCCGGTATGAGCAATACAGCTCAGATGCGGGATAATCTGTCCTATATGCAAGACTTCCAACCGCTGGACAGCAAAGAACAGGCTGCGATCCGCAAGGCACAGGAACTGCTGAACGGGATAAAATCCATCCCCTGCACTGCCTGTCATTACTGTACTCCCGGTTGCCCCAAGCAGATCCCCATACCGGAGATTTTCGCTGCCCGAAATCAGCAGACTGTCTGGGGACATTTGGAAGAGGGAAAACAAATGTATGCCAACGCTGTAAAAAATGGAGGAAAGGCTTCTGACTGCATAGCCTGCGGCCAATGTGAACAGGCTTGTCCTCAGCAAATCCATGTAATTGATCAATTGCGTGCATGTGCCGAAAATTTTACATAAAATCATTCAAGTAAAGTGCATAGTATCTGCTTTTTCGCAAGTGTCAAAACTGGAGAAGAGGAGCCGGAGCATTTCCTCGTGCCGTACTCCGGTCAATAGAGGTTCTTGGGTGCCTGCCAGCCCAATGGGATCTGGCGGCTGCGGGCAGTCTTCCGTGTGTGATCTGATTTCTGCCCCTTGAGGTCCCTAGATATTTGCGATACCGGCTCAGATTGTATCTTGTTGACTCAAAAGTCAGGTGCATCAGGAAGACAAAACGGGCAGAAGTGATGGAAAACGCGGTACCCATGGTCTATGCACAAACAAATCGCCTGTGCATGCTTTATGAGTACCGCGATTCCGTGTTCTATTCGTTGGCTTACCCTTAAGCCCCCAAAAATCGCTATCTGCAAAGCGGTTTGTAGGGGAAGCGTGCGTGGTGTTCCAAGAAGAGCTGCTTCAAAGGGACAGAAGGAGCGCTCCCGAAAGTAAAATCATTAGCCGCACCAACTTCCAGAAGAGGCAGCGGTGCGGCTATTTTTTGGTACCGGCAGCGGGACTTGAACCCGCACGTCCTTGCGGACAACGGATTTTAAGTCCGTAGTGTCTGCCATTCCACCATGCCGGCAGCATGTATACCTTACACCATTCATAATCGAAAGTCAATCAAATCCTGCTTTTTTCCGGCTTTTTTCTGCCTGTCAGATCCAAAATGTCTCGCAGCACGCCGTATTTGCATAAGCAACGGCAACGACCCATCCCCTATAAGGAATGGGCTTACAACTGCCCGGTCGTAGGAACGACTTGCGCCTGATGGCGTTCCTCTGCGACCTTTTACCCCAACAGGCATTGCCGAAAGGGGCGTTCCATCCTGGGACGGTTGACTGCGCCCCCTGCAGGAGCGATTTACTCGCCTGCCACTCGCATAGGGTTGATTCCCCTGCGATACAGATTCCCTGCTCCCATACGGCCGTCGTGGGATCGGTAGCCCCAGTTCTTACAGGGAAAGAGGTGCTTCCTTTCCCGGTTCGTCTTCTCTGTGTGCCCGCCTAGTAGGCAGCACTGGCTCGTGGTAGCGGGGTTGACCCTGATTCCCTTGTCCTTCTAGGTC
>CAZGAM010000151.1:0-2882 GCA_964523685.1 uncultured Oscillospiraceae bacterium
TGCCTTTGCCGTAGATGAGTTTGATTTCTTTAGTGAAGGCGGGAGGAGTTCAGGTGGATGATATGGATCAGGAGGCATGGGCCCGCAAAACAATAAAAGACAAACTCCGCCGGTACTTTGATGGGAAAATTGTCCGGAAGGACCTGACGAAGAAAATCAAAGAAGGCGCGAATGTGCCTGTGTACGTTTTGGAATTCCTCCTCGGGCAGTACTGCAACTCCGAGGACGAGGAAGTGATTGAACAGGGGGTCCAGCGTGTAAAACGCATACTGGCGGACAACTTTGTGCGTCCGGACGAAGCGCAGAAAGTTCTGTCCAAGCTTCGCCAGAATGGCAGCTACACCGTCATTGATATGGTTACCGTCCATCTGGACCTGAAGAAAAACTGTCATATGGCGGAGTTTTCCAACCTCGGCCTGCGCGATGTGCCTATCGCGGACCAGTATCCGGAGAAGTATGACCGACTTCTGTGCGGCGGGATCTGGTGCATCGTGGTGCTGCATTATATCTACCAGGAACGGGACAAGAACATAGATTCTCCCGTCAGAATCTACAAGCTGAATCCCATACAGATGCCTCATGTTGATATGCAGCAGTTGAAGGACGGGAGGAAAGCCTTTACCAAAGAAGAGTGGGTCGACGTACTTCTTCGCTCGATCGGCATGGAACCGGATGAACTGTCTTCCCGGGAGAAGTGGCTGCTGCTCACACGGCTTCTTCCCTTGGTGGAAAACAATTTCAACCTCTGCGAACTGGGCCCCCGCAGCACCGGCAAGTCTCATCTATACAAAGAAATCTCCCCCAACAGTATCCTTGTATCCGGAGGACAGACCACGGTAGCAAACTTATTCTACAATATGGCAAGCCGAACCGTAGGACTTGTGGGTTTATGGGACTGCGTGGCATTTGACGAGGTGGCAGGCATCAAATTCAAGGACAAAGACGGCGTGCAGATCATGAAGGATTATATGGCTTCCGGCTCCTTCGCCCGTGGCAAGGAAGAGAAGTCCGCCTCCGCCTCCATGGTCTTCCTCGGCAATATCAATCAGAGTGTGGACGTTCTGCTGAAAACCTCCAGCCTCTTTGCCCCCTTCCCGCCAGAGATGGGAACGGACACGGCATTTCTGGATCGGATGCACTGCTATCTTCCCGGCTGGGAAGTGCCAAAGTTCCGACCGGAACATTTCACCAATGACTACGGCTTCATCACCGATTACCTGGCGGAATTTATGCGGGAACTGCTCAAAGAGCAATACGGCGACGTGCTGGATCGGTATTTCCGCCTGGGGAAAAATCTAAATCAACGGGATACGATAGCTGTGCGCCGCATGGTGGACGGGTACTTGAAACTACTCTACCCGGATGGCGAGTTTACGAAGGAGGACGTGGAGGAAGTTCTGTGTCTCTCCCTGGAGATGCGCCGCCGGGTCAAGGAACAGCTCAAGAAACTGGGCGGCATGGAGTTTTACGACGTGAATTTCTCCTACATCGATCTGGAAGACATGTCAGAACACTATGTTTCCACCCCGGAACAGGGCGGCGGAAAACTCATCCCGGAGGGACTTTGCAATCCGGGCCAGGTCTATACTGTATCCAGAGGAAAATCCGGTGTGATCGGCGTTTTCCGCCTGGAAAGCCAGATTCTCCCCGGAAATGGAAAATTTGAACGAACCGGTCTTGGAAGCGACCGGAATGCGCGGGAGGCATCCAACACGGCTTTCAACTTCCTCAAAGCCAACAGCAGCCGCATCAGCGGCTCCATCAGTACTACCACGAAGGATTACAACATCAACTATCAGGATTTACAGGGTATTGGCATAACGGGAAAACTGGCACTGCCGACACTGCTCGCTCTTTGTTCCATTGCCCTTGGCAGGCCGGTATTAAGCAGTCTGGCCGTACTGGGGGAAATCAGCATCGGCGGCACGTTGATGAAAGTAGAAAATCTGGCGGATACCCTGCAAGTCTGTTTGGACAGCGGTGCAAAGAAAGTCCTGCTGCCGATCACTTCCGCTATGGATTTGGGAAAGGTACCGGCGGAACTGGTGGGGAGCTTCAACCTGATCTTTTACCAAAGTGCGGAGGATGCTGTGTTTAAGGCGCTGGGGGTAGAGTAAAAGTACGATCGATGGCTTCTCCGTTTATGCCAGGAAACGCGAACACCGGATGCCAAAGCCCTGTGTCCACGCAGAACTGGATGCAGTCGGGCTCAATCTCCACAGCTTCCAGATATGGAGAGTTCCCTCCTTCTGATCATGACCAATCACAGTCTGCATTGGCAGGCTGCAAGCAGGTACCACAGACAGCCCAGGACTTCTCTTTCCCGGCAGAGACCCTCACAATTTGGGGATTTCAATATCCCAGGCAGATACGATAAACGGGATGGCACCTCCCTAGGCAATCGGTTTCAGGCAGTTGGCCAACCTGCATCTCACAGAATCTGCGCCTATGTGTCTGGTACATACCTCTTCCCCTGTTCCTGTTCTGCAGACTACCATTGGCCGCATGGATCACAGCATTTTCTGTCATTTTGTGCCAACAACTGCCTTATATTATGTAATCAGGAATAGCCAACCCCATTCATGTCTAACTGCCTGATGAGTAAGCTGCATCCGATATTGAACACCATTTCTCCTGCTCTTCGAGAAACCTCTATACGATGCCCAGGGACAGGGCAAGGGGCTTTCGAAGCCCCTTACCCCCACTCCACAGGAAACTGCCTGCCTCAGCACAGGAGCTCGTAGTAGTCGCTGATGTCACTCTTGACCGCTGACTTCCCGGCGAAGAATTTCTCATCGTAGTCAATGAACCGCTCTACATTGTTCGCCTTGCAGAGACTGCCATTTTTGTCAGTATACGTGTGGGGCTTAAAGTGTGCACAG
>CAZGAM010000151.1:2892-6142 GCA_964523685.1 uncultured Oscillospiraceae bacterium
GCTTCCCACGATGTGCGTCCAGTCCATGATCACCTTCTCCCCGCGCTTCTTCTGACCGATGCTCCGAAAGAAAGATGCAAGGCGCCACTCCAGGCGGCGGTTCAGAAGCAAGTCCGTACGGGCATTGGCGACACCCTCGTTCGTCTTAACCTGCAGAATGAGAGTGGCCTTGTTGCAGGGAGACAGCTTGGCACTGCCAGGGAAGAAACCGCGTTCAAACTTGGAAACCGTAAAGGCGTAATCGCCCTCTGGAAGGATGATGAACTCCCTGCCATCGCTCTCGATGACGTCATTCCAGTCCATACCTGCATCCACGCCTGTATGGATGCAGGTATTCGAGTTGTTCAGCTTCAAAATAAATACCTCCTTTAGTATATTGCCTCTTGGTTGATAAGATTTACCATTCACTCCCAGTTTTTGGGAACCAAGCCGATGAAGAATTCTGAGGCCCCTATCGGAGCCTCTGCAGGTTCATGCCCTTTCTCCGTTGCTAAAGCCACAGCGCCGTGCTGCCGCCTGCTGCCATCAAGGTACGCACCTTTCCCAGTCGTGTGAATACCCTGGCTGCCGGCTCTTCCGGCACTTCCTGCTTTGGAGTTGCTGCCTTCGTCCCTGCAAACAAATGCGCGATGCCGGTAAGATCAAGCTCCGTCGCATTCGACAGGTGGTGACGGTTCCTGGTGCCCCAGCAAGAATTGTGGGATGGCTTATACACAAAACTTACCTGTCATTTGGCTCTTTCCGGTGTAAACCTCGGTGGCAGCATGGTAGGAGCGATGGTTCAGATAAAGCAACAAGTCTGCCCGCATATCCAGGGGCGGTACAACATGACAGGGCTAGGCTGCTGTTCCTCGCGATCGAAATGCCCGCTTTTTTCAGGTAGCTCTTGCTTGCGATGCTTTGCGAGGACTGCAATCACGTTGATGCTGAGAACTATGGCAGCCTCGAAGATCACCTGGGCTTGATTTCACTCTTCGGAAAGATAGTTACAGCCCTTACCGTATCCGAAGTCCTCCAGACTTTTTTACTGGTACTTCCGGCAGACATGTGCTAAACAGAGCTGCTTCTTTCTCTATTCGGTGGGGCAGTTTCTTGAACTCTTGCCAGGTAAGCCTTTTATTTTTCTCGCCCTGGCTTGGCAGCTGCCCCGTACCTGCAGAAGGAAAGCAGTCACTGGAGTCGATCACACTTTCTCTGTTGTCGACCAGTTCAACGGCGGGTTTCGAAGTTTCATGAGTAACGGGCGAAACTCTTGGGGGTTCATCACCTCCTCTGTTTACGACTTGAATCTTTTACAGTACGTAGAACGTGCTTGCTGAAAAAGTTATCTACCTTCTGCGATGCATGGTATGTATGGACCAGTTGTGCCGGCGGTTTTCAGGCGGTGCTGTACCCGGCAGGCGGTGCTGAATGGTGTATCACCAGTGCTGAACTACGTATAGCCGGTGCTCTTGCCGTGTAATAGCACAATCATTATGCGCTTATGCACTCCAGATCATCTCCAGAAAATCACCACGCCATTCAGCCAGATCCGCTATGCCTTTCTTCCATACGGCTACTTGTATTCCTCCAACGGGAAGAATACGAGTAGCCGGTCATTTTCCGTAGCCGAAAAAAGCTTCTATGTATCCAACCGCTTGCCAGCGGTCCATCACATTAAAAAGGACTGCCACCTCCTGCCCACCCAGTGATTGAGAGCAGCTTATTAGTGAAGCGATCTTGGAGCAACATTTTCCCAGTTATTTAGGATCGGCATTATAAAACGAGGCCATGAAAGGGCTCCAGCAGCTCTCCTGTGGACAAGACTCCAGCCTGGGTCCATCTATGTGCATATAGCTGTGCCACGTCGCAGCCCTCTGGTGTTTGCACAATCAATTTCGGGTAAAAAAATACCTCCACGGATTTTGCTCCGTGAAGGCATGTTCAGTTTTTCTCCCCCTCTGTTCTTGCCAATATACACCATATCACAGGGGGACTATGCACTTCAATGAACTTTTGTGCATTATTTGAACATTATGGCCCCTTTTTTTCTTATGAAGGATTGTGCAGTCATTAGGAACACCGGAGTCATAGGCTTTTCGCCATACCCCGGTATACCTATCCTGCACGACTGCTATGGTACACAATGTCAAACTTTTCCTGTCCTTACCTTAATGCACTGCATTCATTGCAATTCCTCATAGAGCTGCACCAAGCAGCAAGATTCGCCGCACTGAACTGTGAACCCTGCCTGTTAAAAAGGAACCTGCATGCTTTTAAAGCACGCATAGGTCCCTATCATCTGTTTGCGCAGAAAACTTAGACGGGTCCATGCCATGGCACACAGATCCGTGATAGTTTCTCACCCTCGCTGATCGCCTGTATATAGTTTCTGTTCGTCAACACCAGAGGGCTGCCCGCAGAGTTTGTATTTTCCCGGCATCCGGCTTTCTGACTGATTCCACCCTTGCCTTCGACTGTATTCTTCCCGCTACCGGGAAGATTCGAGACTTTTAACTGATAGAAACGCGCACCGCCAGTCACACCAGGAAAAAAGGGAGACCGGGCAAAGCCCGGTCTCAGACGGATTTTCTCCGTGCATTAAATCTCAGGATTTTTTCTTTTTTCTCTTGATAAGTATGCCTGTGCACACACCAGCCAGCGTGAGAGATACAACGGACGTCACCGCAAGCCCAAAGATATGGGTGTCATCACCCGTCGGAGGGGAAGTCACAGAGGGTGATGTGCTTCCGCCCTCCGGCGTGGAAGCCGCTCCGGAATCCGGCAGCGGTGTCACAGCGGTTATCACCTTCACCTCACAGGAGGCGCTCTTCCCATTCACCGTCCAAGCGGTGACCGTGGCTGTTCCCTCACCGACTGCGGTCACCTGGTTTATCAGCCCGGTTCCATCAGATACGGTCACAACCGCGGAATTGGAGGACTCCCATCTCAGCACCCTGTTCGATTCTGAGATATTCCCCGGCGTGATCTTTGCCTCCAGCTCATAGGTATCCCCGACATACAACTCAAGCTCGGCAGGATTTAAGACGATGGCTTCCGGGAGATTTTCCGTAAGGACGCTTTCAACGCTTTCGCCGGACTCGGAGAGTTCTCCCTCGAATACACTACCCGGTCTTGTGGATACAACCTCCTCATCCAGCGGCTGCACCCGCAGTTGATATTTCGTATCCGCCGGCAGGCCATGGATAACAATACTCTCGTTCGCCTTTAAGCTAAAGGTCGTGCTGCCGTTTGTAAAGGTCAGCGTAAT
>CAZGAM010000152.1:0-6125 GCA_964523685.1 uncultured Oscillospiraceae bacterium
ATGACGCCTCTCTCCATGACGTTCCCCGTTTGATATCCAGTTCGATCTTTTCCTGATGATAATAGAATATTGAGATTCAAAGCGGGCATTTGCTGGACACCGCAGGTGCCCATTTCCCATGTGATTGCTATTGCCAAAAACAGTTCTTACCAGCCAAGCTACATAGAGAGCACTGCCTTGTCTTATGCATCAGTTCGTATGTTCCTAAAACAGCAAGCTACCATTTTCTAACGAGATAAAAAGCTTCCTTACTGGAATTATAATATAATCCATCTCCCATGTGTGCTTCCTTCACGACGGATTTTACCTTTTTCCTTTAAAGTACGGATTGCGCGTTCAACGGTGGATTGAGATTTTCCGGTTTGAAGGGAAAGTTTCGATGTGGATAGTTTTGGATCTTGGCCTATAAGATTGTATACATAAGTTTCAAAATGCGTTAAGCCAATATCCTTTCGGTTGTCGTCATTGTCACTGGGATTACCGCCATTATTACCGCCATTATTACCGTCATTACCGTCAGGATTGCCGTCATTGACACCGGAGTTACCATCCACTACCTCAGGATTGTGCCTAAATTCTAGGTTTAGTATGAGTGTGACCCGATCCGGATTTACAGATTCGAATAAAGTGGGTGACTGAAAATCGTTTTCCTTAAAAACGTGGTACACATCACATAGGCCGGTCCCGGAACGTTCTCCTACATTGATAAGCGAGAACATGTTGAATATGTGTGTATTTCTGGCATCGCTTATGCCACCGGCAATAGCCTCGTCAATTCCAATCCGAAAAGTACCTGGATTTGAAATGGTAATTCTTTGGAATTCTTTGTCAATTACGATGCCGCGGCGGCCGTAATAATCAGCATGAATCAAGGCATTGGCTAGGCATTCCCTTACACTTTTGTGGATGGGAGTATCATCTATTCTTTGTAATTGTGAGTTGAGCTCAAATGGCCTTTTGACATCGGAAGTCAGACGGTCAACAACTTTAAAATAGAAGTCGAATATATTTCCGCTCCAATAACCATCCCCTGAACATACCCGATCAGACCAGCGGGCTGTTTTGGATAAATGCTCCCTGAAGTCAAGAAAATAGTATGGTAATTCATTTGTAATGGTTATGAAATCACCGAAGAAGATGAGGCCCCCAAGTGTTGGATGAATTTTACCATCAACACGGCTTTTTCTTGCTGCCCCTATTTTGATTAAAAATTCGTCATCGCTCAGTCTGCCCCAGACATGAGTAGGTTTAAGATTATGAAAAAGTATCCGATAGCGACAAATTGATTCCTGATTAAGATCAGAAATACTTAGATCCTCCAAAAGAAGTGCATCCTGTGAGGTATCGGATTGATCACGCAGCATGGATTTGATTTCTTCAGGGGTACAGTGATAATCCCCTTCATGATTTCTGCGGAATGTTCCTTTGAACATGTCGTTATTGATATAGATTGGCTTATCGCAGCGTTCTGCTCTCGGAACTTCCATTACCACAATTCTTTTGTTCTCATGACTGAGAGTGTAAACATGGTTTTCCAATAGGATATTCGCGCTTATTTTGTTGGGATTATTGAGTACATTCCAAATATCAGAGATCAATTTCTGGGGATCTTCTACTCCTCTGGGAACGAGGTTGTGGTTCGAATCTTCTTCAACGCCCAGAAGAATTACTCCACCAAATGTATTGGCGAAAGAGGAATAGGTTTCCCAAAGACTTCTGGGAAGTCCGCCGGAGGCAAGTTTGGCTTCTACAGCACAATTTTCTGTATCTGCCATGATAGACTCAAGATCAATCAATGGAAAAACCTCCTGTTTCTGGATTCTCTTGGGTCTTTGGAAAATTCAATCATAGAGATGGCAGGCAACGATGTGACCTGCCGCTGTTTCCACCTCTCCAGGGAGTTTTTCTTTGCAGATATCCATGCATTGCCGGCACCGGTCATGGAAGGCACAGCCTTTTGGCGGGTTGGCCGGGCTGGGCACGTCTCCCTCCAGGCGAATACGCTGCCTCGGCTGCAGAGGATCCTGCCTCGGAATGGCTGAGAGGAGTGCCTTTGTATACGGATGCATCGGATGATTATATACCTCTTCTGTGTCTCCCTGTTCTACGATACGGCCCAGGTACATCACACCAACGCGATTGCTGATATGCCTCACAACATTCAGGTCATGGGATATGAAGAGATAGGAAAGCTTCATCATTTGCTGCAGGTCCATGAGCAAATTCAAAATCTGGGCCTGAATGGATACATCCAAGGCGGAAACCGGTTCATCGGCTACAACAAGGCGGGGGCGGGTAATGAGAGCTCTGGCGATGGAAATGCGCTGACGCTGACCACCGGAGAACTGGTGGGGATATCGGTCCAATTGTTCAGGCTGAAAGCCCACGGCGGAGGCAATCCAGCGCACTTTTTCTTCTCGTTCTCCTGCATCCAGATGGAGATGGGTGAGAAGCGGTTCTTCCAGAAGGCGCCGAACAGACATACGGGGATTCAGGGAAGAATAGGGATTCTGGAAGATCAGCTGCATGTCGCGGCGCTTTTTCCGCAGCGCCTCATGATCCAGGGCCAGCAGGTTTTCTCCGTCAAAGGTGATCTCTCCGGCAGTCGGCTCAATGAGACGCAGTAAGGTGCGGCCCGTGGTGGATTTCCCGCAGCCGGATTCTCCTACTAAGCCAAAGGTTTCCTGCTCTTTTATGGAAAAAGAGACATCTTCCACCGCATGCACATAGCCCACTGTCCTGCGGATGACGCCGCCTTTGATGGGAAAATACGTCTTCAGGTTCCGGATGTCCAGCAGCGTCTTTGCATCGCTCTTGGCATTGCCTCCTTTCCTGATTCTGCGGTCAGCCAGCACCGGCACAGATGGTTGCGGGTGATTTTTCGGAGGGGCGGATTCTCTTTCCTGCACTGCGCCATGCAGCGGTCACAGCGGTCGGAAAAGCGGCATCCCCCGGCAAAATTGCCTGCGGTAGGCACCTGACCGGAAATAGCATACAGTTTCTTTTCCGCACCACCCAGGGAGGTGACAGAGCGGAGCAGACCAAACGTATACGGATGGGCAGGAGAATGGAAAATCTCCACCACAGGTGCCTGTTCTACCACCTGACCGGCATAAAGTACGATGACGTTTTCACAGGTTTCCGCGATTACGCCCAGATCATGGGTGATCATGATGACGGAAGTGTCATAGCTTTCCCGCAGATCATTCATCAGATCCAGGATCTGAGCCTGAATGGTGACATCCAGGGCGGTGGTAGGCTCATCGGCGATGAGAAGACGGGGATTGTTAATCAGCGCAATGGCAATCATTACCCGCTGAAGCATTCCCCCCGACAAATGATGGGGATAATCAGTCAAAATTTCTGACGCCCGGGGGATCTTGACCTTGTTGAGCATCTCCAGAGCAGCGGCGTGCATCTGGCTTTTATTCATGGAAGTGTGGAAGCGGAGGGTCTCGTATATCTGTTCCCCTATGGTATACATGGGATCCAGGGCTGTCATGGGCTCCTGAAATATCATGGAGATATCTTTTCCCCGCAGCTTTTGCAGCTCTGATTTATCTAAATCTGTGATCTCCACTTCCGATCCGTCTTCCTTCTTGAAGCGGATGGAACTGCCTTGCCCCACAGAGAGGGGATAACTCAGCAGGCCCATGATGGCAGAGCAGGTAATACTCTTTCCGCAGCCGGACTCTCCCACCAGGCCCAGCGTCTGCCTGGTTCCGACCTGGAGATCTACCCCTTCGACCAGTTTGGTGGAAGGCTGCTTTTTGCCGTGGTACAGATCAATCGAGAAGTTGCGCATTTCGAGCAGGTTTTCCATCTGGCTGCCTCCTCATACCTTGAGCTTCGGATCCAGTACATCCCGAAGGGAGTCGCCCAGAATATTGAAGGCCAGAATGGTGACGATGATGAACAGGAGGGGGAACAGGGCAACCCAGGGGGCGCGGGTCATATCGGCTCTCGCCTCGGACAACATGCTGCCCCAGGAGGGGTCCGGCGGCTGAATGCCCATGCCGAGAAAGCTCAGCGTTGCCTCCGTCAGAATCGCTCCGGACAGGGCGAGAGTCGCCTGCACGGTAAAAGGAGCGATCACGTTGGGAGTAATGTGCCTCACAAGGATGGGCCAGGTTTTTACGCCTACACTGTGTGCGTTTTCCACATATTCCAGGCTTTTGGCAGAGATGACGGAAGCCCGCACGGTGCGGCAGAATACCGGGATGTTGACGATCCCGATGGCGATCATGGTCTGAGCGATGCCCTTGCCCAGCACAGCGGAGATGAAAATGGCCAGCAGGATGGAGGGAAAGGCAAAAAGAATGTCCATGAGGCAGGAGATGACCCGGTCAACCCAGCCCTCAAAGTAGCCGGCTGCCAGGCCAAGCAGATAGCCGAAAAAAGCGCCGATACCTACCGCAATGATGCCGACTTCCAGGGAGACGCGGGCGCCGTAGATGACGCGGCTGTAGATATCGCGGCCAAACTTGTCTGTGCCGAAGAAATGTTCCCGGGAGGGAGGCTGAAAGCGCATGCCGATCTCCGCATAATCGTGCGTGGCGATCAGAGGGGCAAACACAGCCAGAATAATGACCAGCAAGATACCAGCCATGCCGAGCCGGCCCATGGGATCTTTCCAGAGATCTCGAAGTGTATTTACCAGACTTTTCATAATGCTCTCCTCAGGAATACGAGATTCGGGGATCGATATAGGCGTACAGCACGTCTACCACCAGATTTACCAGCACGTAAATAAAAGCAATGAAGAGCACACAGCCCTGCACCACAGGATAGTCGCGGTTATTGATTCCTGTCAGGGTCATTTGTCCAAGACCGGGCAGGGAGAAGATCTGCTCTATAACGACCGCCCCTCCCAGCAAGCCCCCTATCTGCATGCCCACCAGGGTGACGATGGGAATCATGGCGTTGCGCAAAGCGTGCTTGAAAACGGTGACCCGATCGCTGGCCCCCTTTGCCCGGACGGTTTTAATAAAATCCTGTCTCAGAACTTCCAGGACCGAGGAGCGGGTCATACGCATCACGGAGCCGGCCATGCCTGACCCAAGCAGCAGAGCCGGAAGAAACATGATCTCCAGGTTCTTGAGAGGGTTTTCAAAAAAGCCAACATAGTTGAGGGGAGGATAGTAGCCAAAGGCCAGGGAGAGAATCAAAATGATGAGAATGGCAAGGGCAAAGTGGGGGATTGAAACGCCCAGAAGGGCTACCACGCGCACTACCCGGTCAGGCAGCCGGTTGCGGTGGACAGCGGCGGTAATGCCCAAAGGCAGGGCAATACACCAGGAGATGATGGCTGCCAGGACAGTCAGTTCCGCTGTTACCTGAAAGCGGGTGAGAATTTCCGGCAGAATAGGGGCCCCGGATCGCATAGACTGTCCGAAGTCCCCATGCAGCACACCGCCAACCCAGCGGATATATTGGGTCAGAATCGGCTGGTCCAGGCCATAGCGGGCGTTTACCTGGGCGATCAGCTCCGGCGTGGCGTCAATGCCCAGCAGACCGGAGGCAAAACCGCCCGGGATCAGACGCAAAATGGCGAATATGGCTATGCTGATGCCCAGCAGAACCGGAATAAGCTGCAGCAGGCGCCGAATAATATAGTTTTTCATGAAAGGCACTCCTCTCAGGGGTAAAGAGAGGCGGCTCCGCAGAGCGAAGCCGCCTCCAATTCAGGATAGATTACTCGGTGAAATAGGCTTCGCGGAAGTCCAATGCGTTGACGGCAGTGGGTGTATAGCCGGTCAGCTTGGCATTGGCAAACAGGTAGGACATGGGGCTGGAGAAGAACAGGTTCGGGCACTCATCGATGATGATCTGCTGGGCTTCCTTATAGTAGGTCTCCCGCTCCGAGTCATCGGTGGTGGAGATTCCCTTCTGACACAGCTCGTCTACCTTCTCGTTGGAGTAGCCCCATACGTTGGCGCCGCCTGTGGTGGAGAAGAAGAAACTGACAGCACGGTTCGGGTCCGTCCCGGAGCCGTTTTGGCCGCACATGGAGTCGTACCCGGCGTCCGGGGTGTTCATCTTGCCCCAGATATCCACGTATTCACCGGACTCCAGATTGGTGATTTCCACATCGATGTAGATTTCCTTGAGCTGCTGCTGAAGGA
>CAZGAM010000153.1:0-6122 GCA_964523685.1 uncultured Oscillospiraceae bacterium
TTGAAATTTCTGCGGCTGCGCACCAGGGGATTCGCGAACTCATTCAGGCTGCCGCGGCCAAACTGCAGACCCTCCCCCCTGTCACTGTATACGAGCCGGATTACGTAGAGCCTGAACCCGCCTTAGGCACAGCCGATGATCTTCGTATTCGCAGGGAGGGCGATATCTGGCTTCTGGAAGGAGACTGGCTGGACCGGCTGGTAAGCCGGGTGAACTTTTCCGACTACGAGTCCCGCATGTACCTGGACCGAAAGCTCCGCCAGTGCGGCGTCTATGACCGGATGGAACAGATGGGTCTGGAAGAGGGAGATACCATCAGCATAGCCGATATGGAATTTGAGTATTATAACTAGGGCAGCATTGCAGTCCTGGTATAACGAAATAAGTCATTTGGCAAGTTGAACAGCACTAATCAACTGCGGTGTTCAGATCCGAATTTTGTGTCAGGTTTCATACATCGCCAGCCTGAATGATGAACTGCGGAGCCTAAACTGAAGCTTGGCGCACGGTCTCTGATAGGCTAATTTATTACAAATTAATGTTTTCGTAATGCGTAAGAAAGATCACGTCCATTACGACTTCCTACAACAAGCATAACGGCATTACCTATGCGTACGAATCTTCCTATGAGGGGGATACAACAAAGATTCAGCGCCGGTGCTGCATAGGCCATCTGGACAGGAATATGGGAGAAATCGTTCCAGATTCAAGTCAAAAGCAGCTGCCGCCTCCGGATGAAAGCAGCTTAAAGGGTACACTCACAGAGATCGCTGCCAGTCTTAGTCAAAGGGAAGCAGATCTTACAGGCGTTCGCAGAAAATTATCAGAATCTGGGAAGGGACATTCACCCAATACTGGCCGAAGGATTGAAGCCAGGGGCAATCCCGAGAAGCTCGACCGATTCTGGGGATAACAGGGAAGACGGTCTTGGCTAGACTTCGGAAGTATCCTGTTTTTCTCACCTGAGCAAGAAGCCCGCAAAAGGAAAAAAGCTCTCACAGACTGTCCTCATTCGGACTGCAGATGAGCGGTTTATTCTTCTTTACCACCTGCTGTGGGTATAAAGGATGCCCGTGTGAAGCTGATCGTCAGTTGCCAGCCGCACACGGGCTTGGGTTGTATAGGTTTCATCCACTCATAGTAATTGAGAAGACGGTTGAGTGCGGAAGATTCTAAGAAACTACCTATTTACACTCATCTTTCTGAACCTTATTTCTTCTGTTTGGCTTTCTTTAAACCCACTATGATGACATACACCAATCCGACAAGGCTCATAGCCGCCACAGTTGCCCATACCCCAATGGCATTATTATCGCCAGTAACCGGCGCAGTAGGCTCAACCGGTGTCGTTAGAGGAACTCCAGGCGTTTCTGTAGGCCATGGCGGCGATGTCTCAATGGATGGTGTTGGCGTATCATTTGGCGTTGAGGGAGTTGGTGTGGAAGATGGGGTTGGCGTGGGACTTGGTTTATCATTTTGAAACTCAACATTCGCTTGAACTCCACCAGTAATCGTACCGGTATCGCCGCTAGGGGTGGTAGTATAACCATCCTGATTCGCCTCTTCTTCAATCACTGTATAAGTGATGCCAGCCGGAAGTCCCGTTGCAATTTTGCTCTCTCCATGTTTCAGCGTAAACTCGGCTACGCCTTTTGTAAAGATCATCTCTCCATAAGTGCCGCTGATAGTTTTATCACTGAGTTCAATCCTGAAATGCCAGTCTTTCACACTATCCCCCTCAGTACCACCTACTTTCTTTATAACAATCAGCTTACCAGTTTCTGGACTGGGTGCAGGCTTTTCATTCAAAAACTTAGCATTTGCTGTATCATTCTTCGGAATGGTTCCGGTGTCATTAGGCTTCGTTGTATCATAGCCATCCTGATCAGCCTCTGTCTCAATTACTGTATACGTGATGCCAGGCGGCAGTCCTGTAGCAGTCTTGTTCTCGCCATGTTTCAGCGTAAACTCAGCTACGCCATCCACAAAAGTCATGTCCCCATAGGTGCCGTTGATAGTTGTGTCGCTCAAACTTACAGTAAAGTGCCAATCTTTCGTTTTATCCCCTGCTTCTCCAGTCACAATTTTTGTAACTGTCAAGTCACCAGTTGGTTTATCATTGGTAAACTCTGCCCGGGCAGTTCCGCCATCAGTAATAGTGCCGGTATCGCCGCTGAAAGTGGTGGTGTAACCGTCCTGATTAGCCTCTGTTTCTGTGACGGTGTACTTCGTTCCAACAGGCAGTCCGGTAATATCTACCTGTTCGCCATCTTTGAGTGTAAAAGTAAGCGTGCCATTCTCTATTTCCAAATCTGATGGCTGATCATTCCTGGTGATGGTCACGTCCCCGTAATCTGCATCATATGGATCAAAGTTGATAGTGAAATTCCACTGCTTATTGGTGTCTCCACCGCCTGTGACAGTTTTGGACACGGCCAGATTTCCTGTGGGGACATTTTCAATTTCCAGGTTCCCATTAACCTGTACGTGATGTGAACCCTCATAAGTATGAGGATCGTCCGACGTAGGACCATAGAAAATGAGAATTGGTTCTGTCAGCTTTTGGTAACCATCCGGAGCTTTTGTCTCGACCAGTATGTAGTAGTTTCCTGGTTCCAAGAGCCAGTGTACATCCCCAGAATCCTTAAGCTCGAAATTACCATTTTCATCTGTCACAATTTTGGGCCATTTGTCATCTTTGTATACTCTTAAGCTAGTACCGCCAATCTGATATGTACCAGTGGAACTTAGTGCAGATCCATCTTTGACAACCACGTAAAATTCAAACTCTGCACCTTCCAGCGGTTTTTCTTTGTTCTCGCTGTCTACTTTTTTACCTATTAATGAATACGAATTCCCGGCACCGCCGCCTTGCATATCAAAAATATCTAACTCTACTTTATAATCGTCGCTGCCGTTCTTGATCCCTTCGACACTAGCTTTGTTGGAAACCTCCACATTTACGCCAGATTGCTCGATCAAGGCGTCATACGTAATTTTTAAAGCTCTGTTATCAGGTACTTTTAGCTTGAACTGAGCATCTTCTTCTGGATCCGGGGTTAATGATTCCCAATCGACTGGTTCTTCTGTATCTTTGTCTATCACTTGGAGCGTCTCTATCTGGATATCGATGTTTGTGCTTGTGTCGGTAACAATCAGAAAATATTCTGTAGACTAATTCAAACCTTCCGGATTAACTTCAATGGTAAACTGGAGAAGGTTGCTGTTCCCTACTTGTATGGCCTCCTTCGTAATTCTGGGCGGAGTGTAATCAACAGAATCATCTGTTTCATAGCGTATGCTGTTGCCAGCATAAATTTTAGCAAAGTTTTTGACAGGCACGGCTTCGGTCGTTCGCTTATGCTGTTCTTTCCATTCTTCAGTTGGCGCGAGTGTATAAGTAAATTCGAGTCGGTTCCAAACTTTGGTTTCATGCCATTTAAACGCTTGATGCAGCCAATCTCCGCTTAGTCCTCCGGTACCGTGATAGAAATCTCTAAGATATGCTTTTATCGTGGTACCATTCTCAATTCCGTCCGGAACGGGCTGTCCATCGGGGTAATTTTTAGATTGTCCACTAGGATAATAACTAGAGTTATCGCCGAGCTGGTCAAATGTCCGTGAACCATCATTTGTATAGAAGGTTGCTTTCAGACTGTCCTTTACATATCTCCAGCCTTCTTCGAAGGAATCTTCAAAATAGATCGATTTTGCATAATCATCTGACTGTGTGATTGCCATCATCAACTGATGAGCACTTGTGTCGTTAAGGCCTAATGATACAGTATAATCAACCGTGCCTTCCCTTGGATTCAATGTCCCACTTTTCGTAAAGGATTCATTTTCAGCGAAAAACACGTTGTCCTCTGGCTGATAATGACCATATCTCAAAAATGCGTAGTTATGAATACCTTTTTTTAAGACGATAGCCATATCTTCTTGCTGCGTCGATTTGTTTTCTAAACTGTACAACGTCACCTTTCCGCTAACATCAAGGTCAAAAGATATCCGAATATAACGATCACTATCGTAATGATAATTTCCATTTGGATATTCCCTGTCTTTACCAAAATAAATTGTCATATGCTGCGGACTGAATTCATATAGGCAATGATTCATATTTTTGGAATCATAGGTTCCTTGACTGGTGCTTGAAAAACAAAATAGGTTCGTCCATTCGCCTCCCGGCGAGAAATTATCGGGTATCGTATCGGGCAATGTTGTGTCCATTGCTTGAACTTTAAAATCTTTAATATATTCAGCAAAAGTGCCACTTTCTCCAAAAACTATACGGTATTCGTTTCCATCGTCGAGTATGACGCTGGCATAGTCTCGAATGAAGAATGGGCTGTAACTTCCCTTTTTTATGGCGACATCGATTTCGTAATGGAGCTTCTTTTGTGTTGCATCATATGTCTGTCGTTTTACTATTACACCACTTCCGGGACTTTCCTCAAAGACAGGGGTTGTTGAACCAGCATGCTCCTCCAGTGGCTTATCACCCTCCCCGTCTGGCCCAGAATTTTCTGCGGGCATAGCTCCCGTAACAGTAACATTGTTCGCCACACTTGCATAAAACTGTCCTTCAATATTCTCGTGGAACTCTGCTTGGTAATTGTATTCAACATTTACCTCGTCCCCTGTTTGCAGTTCATTATAGGGGGCTTTTAACTTCACTTTGAACGTTGGCGGATCTCCCGAGCTGATTTCAAGTTCATATTGACTCGGATCCAGAGTTTTTGTAACGCCGTTTTGAGTAACTGTCACTTTGATATTTTCTTCCAGCTCCAGCGTAACAGCCGGATTATTGAACGACTGCATCTTATCCGTGATGACCAGATCTTTGATGGGACCGTTTTCAACTGTTGTCTTTATATTATATGTTAATTTTTTGTTCTCTGCGTCATAGGAGCCTGTCTTCTCGACCGAAGCCTCAGGGTTATTCTCCACATCAAAAGTAAATGTTTCACCGGCAAAATCAAATTTGCCCGAATTCTCGTCGCCGCCGTCCGTCTTCTCGGGTGTGAACTCCAGCTCAAAGCCCAAGATCACATCACCTGCGCTGTCCAAAGCTTTCTTCCCCTCTTCTGTCAATGTGACTGTCATATTACCGTTTTCATCAATCGAATATGTACCAACTGTTATGGTTTCACCGTTAATCGTAACGGTTAAGGGGAGGTTCTCATGCACACCAACATTGAGGATGCCTGGGATGGCAAATGTGAGATTGCCATTTTCATCTACTCCGAACTGCAATCCCTGTACACCCTTTTCTTGGAACAAGAGTTCAAGAAAATATTTTTCGCCCTTCTTCAGCACATACCTACCATTTTCATCTTTATCAACTGGCTGATAATCCGCATCAAATAATCCCAAGTAGCTTTCAAACTGTTCCAGATGCGAGCTTGTGTTACCTGCAGAAGCTGTTTCAGGCATTGCAGTCTCCATTGTGGATAGGGTGGAGACGACGAGCGCTGGCGCTATAACGATATTCTCGCCAGCCATAATACCAGACCAGCTATCCTGCTCAAACACATAATCGACCGGTACCTTTGCCACAATGGTCCACTGTGTGCCCATAGGCAACATACCCAGCGTATAGCTTTCACCTGGTGTGACGGTGAACGTGCCTTCAGCGGGTATTTGCAGCACAGCTCCTTCCGGCTGAACAAGTTTATACGTGAACTCGACCTCGATATCTGCCCCATTTGCAGTGGGCATATTGATAACGACTGAAGCACCGGCAGGAGCTTCCGGATCGCCGGACTGGTTTCCAACCGATTCATCAGAATCATGTGAGTCAGAAGTACTAGAACTGCCGGTTGCATCGGCAATGCCTTCTCCACTATCCGTTGTTTCTGGGACAACCGAACTACCGTTCCTGCCATCAGATTCCTCTGGATCGATTATATCTTCACCCACTTGCGATGACGTTTCGGGAATATTTTCATCTCCTGTCGGTATTTCTATTCCCGGCGTCTCCTCTCCGGGAACAATTTCCGGCGACGCCTCCCCTGTTGGCACATCGCTGCGCAAAGTCATACCGCCGATCAGCCCCAGCATCAGACAGAAACAAAGTACTGCTGCTGTCAGCTTGACAAAATTCTTCATTCCCGTCTCCT
>CAZGAM010000154.1:0-6093 GCA_964523685.1 uncultured Oscillospiraceae bacterium
GATCGCCTTCGCGCTGCTGGCCATCATCGGCGGCAAAATGATCTGGGAGGCGCTGCGCGGCGAGGAAAAGGACGCGGACGCCGCCATGGACGCCAAAACCATGTGTGTGCTCGCGGTGGCGACCAGCATCGACGCGCTCGCCGTGGGCGTCTCGTTCGCGTTTTTGGACGTGCGCATCCTCCCGGCAGTGCTCGTCATTGGCGCAGTCACGTTCGTCCTCTCCGCCCTCGGCGTGAAAGTGGGCAGCGTGTTCGGCGCGAAGTCCCGGAAGGGGGCGGAGATCGCCGGCGGCGTAGCACTCGTGCTCATCGGGCTGAAGATTCTCCTGGAGCACGAGGGGATTTTGTAACAATCGCCCATGACACGGCAGTTGTCAAATCCCGGCAAAATGTGTATAATCCTGTCAGTTCATCATTTGGAAGCGAGGGGCATTCTATGGCCGAGAACGCGAGAAACTTCATCGAGGAATTCGTGGCCGAGGACATCGGACCCGGCGGCCGGTACGAGGGTATGCAGGTGCACACCCGCTTTCCTCCCGAACCCAACGGTTATCTGCACATCGGCCACTGCAAGGCGCTGTGCATTGATTTCGGCACAGCGGAGCGCTTCGGCGGCATCACGAACCTGCGCATGGACGACACCAACCCCGCCAGGGAGGACACCGAGTATGTGGACGCCATAAAAGAAGACATCCACTGGCTGGGCTTCGACTGGGGCGACCGGTTTTACTACGGCAGCGACTACTTTGCGAAGACCTACGAACTGGCGGAGGGTCTGATCCGCAAAGGACTGGCCTATGTATGTGAGCTGACACCGGAACAGTTCCGCCAGTACCGGGGCGATGTGGGCGTGCCCGCCATCAGCCCCTGGCGGGACAGGCCCTGGGAAGAGAGTCTGGATCTGTTTCACCGGATGCGGGACGGGGAATTCCCGGAGGGAAAGTACACGCTCCGGGCGAAAATCGACCTGGCCAGCGGCAACTTCAACATGCGCGACCCGGTTCTGTACCGGATCCGCTACATAGAACACCACCGCCAGGGCACCAAATGGTGCGTGTTTCCCATGTACGATTTCGCCCACCCCATTCAGGATGCCCTGGAGGGAATCACCCACTCTCTGTGCTCGCTGGAATATGAGGACCACCGGCCCCTGTACGACTGGGTCATCGCCAACACCGACGTACCCAGCAAACCCCGGCAGATCGAGTTCAGCCGCCTGGGCATCAACTACACCGTCATGAGCAAACGCAAACTGCGCCGGCTTGTGGAGGAAAACCACGTTTCCGGCTGGGACGATCCCCGGATGCCTACCCTATGCGGCCTGCGCCGGCGGGGCTATACCCCCACTTCCATACGCACCTTTATCAGCCGCATCGGGGTTTCCAAGGTGACCAGCACGGTAGAGTACAGTTTTCTGGAGCACTGTCTGCGGGAAGAGCTGAATGGCACCGCCCCCCGGCGCATGGCTGTGCTTCGCCCTGTACGGCTGGTGCTCACCAACTATCCGGAGGGCCAGACTGAAATTTTTCAGGTAGAAAACAACAACCTGGATCCCTCTGCCGGAACCCGGCCGGTCAGCTTCAGCCGCGAGCTCTGGATCGAGGCGGAGGACTTTCTGCCGGAACCTGTTCCCCGGTACAAACGGCTCTATCCCCAGGGGCCGGAATGCCGGCTCAAGGGGGCGTATCTTGTCAAGTGCGTGGGATATGAGACCGATGAGGCGGGCCAGGTGACCACCGTGCTGGGTGAGTATGATCCCAACTCCCGGGGCGGAGATCCCGCAGATGGCCGAAAAGTCCGGGGTGGCACACTCCATTGGGTCAATGCCGCAGACTGTGTACCGGCGGAAATCCGCCTGTACGACAATCTCTTCTCCGATCCGGACCCGGACGCGGCGGAAGATTTTATCACCTGTCTCAATCCCCGCTCCTTGGAGATTCTGACTGGCTGCAAAGTGGAAAAATCCCTCGAAAACGCCGTAGCTCCGGACAGCTTTCAGTTCCTGCGCACCGGCTACTTCACCGTGGACAACCGGGATTCTGCCCCCGGTCACCTGGTGTTCAACCGGTCGGTCGCTCTGAAAGATACCTTTCATAAATAACAGACAGATACAGAAATTCCCCCCCGCTTCCCAATTCTCATGGTTTTTGATCAACACAGCAATCCTATACCAGGGGACACACGAGGGGAACTTCTGGCTGCTTGTTCCATGCGGTTCGTTGAGCAGGAAGCTCCTGCCTCCAGGGGAAACACAGGCAGTGGGAGTCTGTCACCCGCCGGATCCCCCCTGAGGGGACCTGAGCGGGAAAGACCGAACCCTCAGGGATCCGGCACGCCGGGAGAGGCTTTTATGAACGTATACGATTTTGACAAGACGATCTATCCCCGGGACAGCACCGCCCAGTTCTACCTGTGGTGCCTTCGCCGATTTCCCGCCGCCTGGCGCACCCTGCCCTGTACATTCTGGGCCTTTTTCTGTCTGGGGACCGGTCTGAAGACGAAGACGGCCTGCAAGCAGATTTTCTACCGTTTTCTCCGCTATGTACCTGCGGCGGCGGCAGAGACCTTCTGGCGGGAGCATCTGGAGGAGGTGGAGAGCTGGTACCTGGCGCAGAAGCGGCAGGACGATCTGGTGATCTCCGCCTCCCCGGAATTTCTTCTCCGGCCCGTGGCCCGGGCCCTGGGCTTTGCCCTTCTGGCCTCTCCGGTAGAACGGGCTACCGGCATATACCGGGGGGAAAACTGCCACGGACAGGAGAAGGTCCGGCGCTTTCGCCAGGCATACGGTCAGACGCCGATTGATGGTTTCTGGTCCGACTCCCGCTCCGACCGCCCCCTGGCGGCGCTGGCCCAACGGGCTTTTCTGGTCACCAGACACGGCATCGTCCCCTGGCCGCAGGACCTCTGACAACGGGAAAACAAGAGAACTCCCACGCCGGAGGGGCCCCGGGAACCGGCTCCGGATGGACGAACCGGGAAAATTGGTAACAATGCCGAAAAGGGAATGGTTTTCCGGCAAAATATGTTCGCAAATGCCAATTGAAAGTATGTGCCAAAGAAGTGTAAAATGAGGTATCGATGGCCGCCGGCCAGCGGAGGTGATTTGCCTTGCAACTCTTGGAGGAACGGATAATCCGGGACGGAAAAGTGCGCGCGGGGGGCATACTGAAAGTAGATGGGTTTCTCAACCATCAGATGGATATCCAGCTGTTTCAGCAGCTGGCCAAACAGTGGCATATGCTTTTCGCGGCAGACAATGTAACGAAAATTCTGACGATCGAGGCATCCGGCATAGGACTGGCTTGTATAACAGCCCTGGAATTCGGATGCCCTGTTTTATTTGCCAAAAAAACCAAGACCAAAAATATTGACGGGGAGGTCTACACCACCCAGGTCGAAAGCTATACCCACGGCAATACTTATGATGTGATCGTATCCAAAGAGTATCTGTCCGCCGCGGACCGGGTCCTTCTCATCGACGACTTTCTGGCGAACGGCGCTGCCCTGGACGGACTGTGCGACCTGGTGCGCCAGGCCGGCGCGACGCTCATCGGGGCGGGGATCGCGGTAGAGAAGTGTTTTCAGCCCGGCGGCAGGCGCCTTCGCCAAACCGGTCTGCGCATAGAATCTCTCGCCCGCATAGAATCCATGTCGGAGGACCATATTACTTTTGTGCCATAACGGACTGCTCTGTCAGCCCGTTATTTGGTTTTCTGCCCACAGAAAACCACAAAAATTTATTGGAGGCAAACAATGAAAAAGTTTTTCTCTCTGCTGCTGGCTCTGTGCCTTGTGCTGAGCCTGAGTGCTGCCGCCCTGGCAGCTGACGGCATCGCGCCGGAGGATCTGAAGGTGGGAATGGTCTGCATAGGAGATGAAAACTCCGGCTATGACATCGCCCATCTGACTGGATTGAAGACGGCTATGGAAGAGACCGGTGTCCCGGAAGACAACTTGATCCCGAAATACAACGTCGGTGAGAACGAACAGGCTGCCGACGCCTGTTATGACCTGGCGGAAAGCGGCTGCCAGATTATCTTCACAGACTCCTACGGCCACCAGAGCTATACCCAGCAAGTCGCCAGCGAGTATCCGGACATCCAGTTCTGCGCCATGACCGGCGACCAGGCAGGCCTGTCCGGCCTGGACAACCTGGCTAATGCCTTTAACCACACCTTTGAGTCCCGCTATGTCTCCGGGGTAGTCGCGGGCATGAAGATTGCCGAGCTTCTGGAAAACGAGGCCCTGGCCGATGCCAACTACGACGCCGACGGGAATGTCAAGATCGGGTACGTAGGCGCGTTTAATTATGCGGAAGTGGTATCCGGCTATACGGCGTTCTTCCTGGGCATCCGTTCCGTTGTAGAGAATGTGCACATGGATGTCCGCTACACCAACTCCTGGTATGACCCCATTGCGGAAGCGGCTGCCGCGGACGCCCTGATGGCGGACGGCTGTGTGATCATCAGCCAGCACGCCGACTCTACCGGCGCACCTTCCGCCGTACAGGCCTATTCTGAGGCCGGGCACACCGTGTTCTGCGTGGGATATAATATAGATATGCAGTCCGTAGCCCCTGACACTGCCCTCACCTCCGCCGGCAACGACTGGAGCAAGTTCTACACCTTCGCTCTGCAGAGCATGATCGACGGCCAGGCTATCCCCCATGACTGGTCCGCCGGCTACAGCGAACAGGCCAACTTCATCTTTCCCCTCAACGAAACGGCCTGCGCCGAGGGCACCGCGGAGAAGGTAGCGGAAGTGGAAGCCGCCCTGGCCGACGGCTCTCTGCAGGTGTTTGACTGCTCCACCTTCACCGTGGAGGGCGAACACCCCGAGAGCTTCCTGGCTCTGGATCTGGACGGAGACTTTGTAGGCGATGAGGGCGAAGCCATTCGGGACGGCATCTTCTATGAGTCGGATCCGGAGCTGCGCTCGGCCCCTTACTTCTCTCTTCGCATCGACGGTATCACCGAGCTGAGCTGAAAAGGGCATAAAAAAATCAAACAAGGCGCCGCGTTCTCTGCGGCGCCTTCCTGTTTTCCCTTTCCGGGAAGGAGGAAAGCCATGGAAAGTCCCTTTGCCGTGCGCATGGTGGACATTACGAAAACCTTCGGTTCCACCGTCGCCAACAAAAAGGTCTATCTCGAACTGAAAAAAGGAGAAATTCTCTCCCTGCTGGGGGAGAACGGAAGCGGCAAAACCACCCTGATGAATATTCTCTCCGGGATCTATTATCCTGACGAGGGTCAGATTTATGTCAATGGGAAAGCGGTGACCATCTCCTCCCCCCACGACGCCTATCGCCTTGGCATCGGCATGGTGCACCAGCATTTCAAACTGGTGGATGTGCTCACTGCGGCGGAAAACATCGCCCTGGGGCTGGGAGGCGGCCTGGTGGTGGACCGGAAAGCCATCGGGAAAAAAATCCGGGAGATCTGCAGCCGCTATGGCTTTGTGGTAGATCCGGAGAAAAAAGTATACGATATGTCCGTGTCGGAAAAGCAGACCCTGGAGATTGTGAAAACCCTCTACCGGGGTGCGGAAATTCTGATTCTGGACGAACCCACTGCCGTGCTCACTCCCCAGGAGACCAAAAAGCTGTTCGCGGTGATGCGCAACATGCGCGATGATGGCAAGAGCCTGATCATTATCACCCATAAGCTGGCGGAGGTGCTGGAGATCTCCGACCGGGTCACCGTCCTGCGCAAAGGTGAATATATTGGCGACATGGACACCAGCCGGGCCGATGCCAGGGCCCTTACGGACATGATGGTGGGCAGAACCGTGACCCTGAATATTCAGCGGGATACGCCCACCGTACACCAGCGGCGCCTGGAGATTCGGAACCTGGCGGTGAAGGATAAAGAAGGCGTGGTCCGGCTCAACAAGGTGAGCCTGGACGTATATGCCGGAGAAATTCTCGGCATCGCCGGCATTTCCGGGTGCGGGCAGAAGGAACTTCTGGAGTCGATTGCCGGGCTGCAGAGCACTCTGTCCGGTTCCAGCATCAAATACCGTCCCCAGGGTCCGGAGGGTCCGGCGGAAGAGCTGGTGGGCCTCAATCCCCGGGCTATATCGGAAAAGGGCATTC
>CAZGAM010000155.1:0-5886 GCA_964523685.1 uncultured Oscillospiraceae bacterium
CCCCTTCTCAGCCTCTTGGGCGTTCACATGGCCGCAGGGATCACTTCACCGATTGGCGCAGATCTCCTGACGAACGAACTCCGGTTTCACACTGAGTGGAAACGGACCAAATTCAGTCCATGCTTCAATACCGGAATGATGTTTCAATCTGCCAGCGTGCATGGTGCTCTCTCAGTTTTTCCGAAGAATTATACCCATCCAAACTGGACAACACGAAAGCTGATGGTGTCGAAGGCGGCGGGGCATTCTGGCTGCTGTGTTCAGGCAGAAAGTCATCCGTATGCACATCGATCCGGGTTCTCTGCACACAGTTGCCGGGTTTCCAGGGAGTTTTTCTGGTTGAGAGTGGTGAAACGAGACGTCGGATTCGCCTTCCTCAGGCAGTCCCGTGCCGCTCCGGCCCTGATCAGGAAAAAGGCGTCCGGCGCCTACTCTACCACCAGGGACAAGAATGTCTTCGCCAAGAATAAAGGGGTCGCAACTACACCTGCGCCGGCTACGTATGCAGCCTGAGCGCCCAGCGGCAGCGGGGGTGCTATGCAATTAAGCGGCAGTGTGGCAGCTTGAAGTAAAGACTTTGCAGTGTCACCTTTTCTCCTGCGGCATGAAGGGCACGGTAAAGCTATCGCTGCGGGCAGTTCAGGCCGTCAAGGTTCCGCAGAGCAGACAGAAGGTTTCGGCAGATGGTGTCGTGGGCTCCTGCATATGGACGACTCCCGAAACCGGAGTGATAGCTATACATCATGTTCCATTATTGTATAAGTCCCCTTCTGGCAACTACGCCGGAAGTATGAGAAAATTAGTCTTGACAGAAGTCCTCACCATACCTTATAATGACAACCGTAACTAGCGGTTATCCCCTAGCAATGACTTTCTAACTAAAGTAGAACCGTCACCGGGCAGGGTGGCGGTTCAGCTTTTCAACGCAAATTCGAATGGCAATTTTGCCAATTCGAATTACAAGATTGAAAATCAACGTGAAGTCTTTCACGATCTCATCTCCCCTTTCACAGGGAGTGGGATAACCGCCAGCCGTTTGTTCCTGTCCCAATCTCAGGTGCTCCAGCATCCTTCAGATGCTCATGCACAACAGATTGATACCACAACATCCAGAAAATTACAAGATAAAACATACAAAAGCATTGAACAATATGCTATTACATTGTACATGTTGATAGCTATCGAGTGTTGATCACCATGTGCAACATAAACAGCACCAGGATCCACAGTGTAGTGTCATTTGCCAAAAGCATTAAATCTGTAGTATTGCTGGATTCGTCAAGATTTCCTGGCATTGTCAAAAGCTGTATTAAAGAAAGGTGATCTTATGCAAAGTATAACATTAGGAAAAACGGATTTAACCGTGACGAAACCCGCTTTCGGAGCTCTGCCCATTCAGCGCTGCGACAAAGATACTGCGGTGCAGATCCTGCGCAGAGCGTATGAGGGCGGCATACGATACTTTGATACCGCAAACGCCTATACTGACTCAGAGGAAAAGATTGGTCTTGCCCTGTCCGATGTACGAGAAAATATTGTTATCTCAACCAAAAGCATGGCCAGAACATATGAAGGGATTTCCTCGCATATCCGTTTATCCTTGGAACGACTCAGGACAGACTATATCGATCTGTTCCAGTTCCATATGGTTTCAGACTGGGACGAACTGGACAATGGCGCTTTTCAAGCCGCTCAGGAGGCAAAGGAAAAGGGACTCATCCGCCATATAGGCGTCACAAGCCACTCCGTACGTTTCGCACAGGACGCTGTCAAATCAGGCCGGTTTGAAACCCTGCAATACCCTTTCAGCTATCTTTCCAGTCCTGAGGAGTTTGCTCTGGTGCGAGCATGCCTCGACAACAGCATGGGATTTATTGCCATGAAGGCACTGGCTGGCGGACTTCTTACGAATGCCAGGGCTGTGCATGCTTTCATGAGAGAGCAGAAGGATGTAGTTCCCATTTACGGGATCCAGAGCATGAGTGAGCTGGAACAATGGCTTTCCCTCGCCGACGAGGATCCTGCTATGGATGAGAACCTGCAATCTCTCATTGACGCAGACCGGTCGCAGCTGGGCGGTCAATTCTGCCGAAGCTGCGGCTATTGCATGCCCTGCCCACAGGGGATTGAGATCCGCAATTGTGCCAGAATGAATATGCTGATCCGCCGCAGCCCCTGGCAGCCCTACTTCACACCGGAATGGCAGGAGAAGATGAACCGCATCAATACCTGTCTGGAGTGTGGAAAATGCAAATCCAAATGTCCCTATCATCTGGATACACCCAAGGTGCTGAAGTTCATGCTGAACGATTACTGGCAGTTCTATGAAGCGCACAAATCGGAGCTTTAAATTTCTGGCCCTGCTCCTTTTGCTGGGCCTTTCTGTCTCCGGCTGCGGGAAAAAGGCGGAAGCGGAAAAGCATGAGAAGCAGCTTTTTGCCATGGATACGGTTATGTTCCTTACCGCCTATGGCGAAGAGGGAGACAACGCCCTCCTCATAGCTTCTGATCTCATTAATAACCTGGCGTCTGACTTGGATCCGGAGGAAGAAGGAAGTTCTGTTTATACTCTCAATCACAGTCACGGCAAACCGGTAGAGGTCTCTGCCGATTGTCTCTCCGTACTGAAAACCGCCCTGGAGGTCTGGAAGTCGACCGGAGGCGCACTGGATCCTGCTCTATATCCGCTCATTCGGACCTGGGGTTTTACAACAGGTGACTATCACGTACCGGAACCATCGGAAATCGACGCCCTGTTGGAGGAGAAGAAAACAGATGCCATTGTTTTCGACAACACCACTGCAAAGTTGCCCGAAAACACGATGGTCTCTTTCGGGGCTCTCGCCAAGGGCTATGCGGCACAGAAAGCGGCAGATGCCATGGCAAAAGAGGGTGTCACCGAGGCCATCCTCTCTCTGGGTGGCAATGTACAAACCCTCGGCAGTACCCGTCCAGACGGAAAGGCCTGGCAGGTCGCCGTGACAGATCCCCGTAACACCGGAAATTATGTGGGTACTCTCTCCGTGGGCCAGACTGCCGTAGTCACGTCCGGCGGATATCAACGATTTTTTGAGCAGGATGGAAAAACATATATTCACATTTTGGATCCATCTACCGGGGCACCCGTCAACAACGATTTGCTGTCTGTCACCGTAGTCACGCCAGATGGCTGCCTGGCAGATGCCCTTTCAACGGCGTTGTTTGTGATGGGAGAAGAGGATGCTTTAAACTACTGCAGCCGCTGTGAACAGGTAGAATGTGTATTGATCACCAGGGACAATCGCGTGGTAGTAACGGAAGGATTGGCTGATGTTTTTACAGAGAGCAGCGAGAACTACACCTATGAATATCCTGCAGCTTTCAGCTCCTGAAGCGGCAAGAGCTCTGGTGGGGAAGATTCTGGTCCGGCGATTGCCTGACGGAACCTGCCTGCAGGTACGCATTCTGGAAACGGAAGCTTATTGCGGTGAACAGGATACCGCCTGCCATGCCAGCAAAGGCAGGACTAAACGGTCTGAAATCCTCTATCGCCCCGCCGGAACCATCTACGTCTACCTTTGCTACGGAATCCACTGGATGCTGAACCTGGTCACCGGCCAGGAAAATGATCCTCAGGCGGTCCTCATTCGGGGAGTCGAAGGTGCTATGGGACCAGGCAGAGTCACCCGGCGGCTCGCCATCGACAAGGCTCTCAATAATACCTGTCTGGGAACGGCTCTGGATTTGGAGGACGATGGTTTTACGCCTGCACAGATTCTTGCCAGCCCCCGAATCGGGATTTCGTACGCCTCTGCTGAGGACCAGGCCAGGCTGTGGCGTTTTACAGCCGCTCCTTGATATTTTTCGAAAGCACCAAACGGCGGAGCAGGTACGCCCATCTCAGGCAGCAGACTGATCTCCTCAGAAGGAGCGGAAAATTCTTTTCGCGGGGCAGGTACTGCAAAAAATCCCGCCGGACATTGTCTGGGGACTGACTCACTTCTGCCCGATCATTTCAAAGGATGCCTTCCTGCATGGACAGTACACCGGATGTCCCCAAACAGCAAAAGGCAGCTGTGGGAAAGGCCCGTTTTTCCTCACCGGTCAGGGACTGTGGACAGCGGAAACAAACTTGTCCATCTGCTTCTATCCGACCGAATCGGCAGCCTCCATGCAGTTTGCAATACTGTTCAGCTGTTTCTCCTGGGAACGCACCCTGCATTCCAGTTCCCGGACTGTGTTCTCCAGTTCCTGACATTTTTCCGTCTCAGCAATAAGAGTCGCCCTGGCTTCGTGCAAGGCCTGGTCATCTTTTCCCCGTTCCTCTGTCATTTTGGACTTTCGGTTTACGGCCGCGTTTGTCTGGGGGCACAATTTCACACGTTACCGGGTCTACCTTGCCGATGAGCACCCGCTTATTGCGGCAGCCACACCAAGCACCCAGTAACTTTCGGAGCGATAGACATAAACGGTCGCTTCCCTTTGTGACGAGCTTTGGCAATACAGGCCAACTCATCCACCCCCAATTTTGTAATACACCCTGTTTCGGGTCATATATTGCCACCAGGCACTCTGCCTGGCTGTTGTCCCCATGCCCAGCTTTCACGGAACACTGCAGAAGGCTTAGAGAAACCAAATGGCCCTGTGATCCAGACGGATCCCAATGTCTGCCTGCAGAAAAATTTGCATTCCTCTTGTATTACATAATAATATGGTGTATACTATCATGTAATGCAGCATCTTGAAGGGGGAACTTCACCTATGGCCCGAAAAGCAACGTATCCGGACTGGGTTAGCAAATGCTTGGAACCCGGCCAGTACATCAACAAGAAAGGCAATTCTTACTATGTTTATGCCGCCCATTCAGAGCGGAGAGAAGGCGTCAGCCATCCTGTTCGTGTCTGTGACGGCTATTTGGGGCGTATTACTGAAACGGAAGGGTTCATTCCTGCCAGAAAAAAAGGTACTGCCAAACCGCCTGAGTCGGAGGAGTCCTCTTTTATACCTGACGCATGGGATTTTGGTGTTCCAGCTGCCGCCGTAATCCCTTCGGTTGACATTCTCCACGGTTTGAACAAGTCTTACCGTGATCTGGGCACCCTCATCTATATATGCTCTATCCTGAGCCTTCTTCATGATACATACAGCGAAGAGCTTTACCTTATGTCGGTATTATCTCTTTTATTCTCCCAGGTATCTTTCCCCAGGGAACTTGGACAAAAGAGGGTCATGACGGGGATTCAAAGAGGAACAAGGATGGTTGCCGACAAGGTTCATACTACCTATGGGGATGACTGGGCAATGATAAAGGCGTATCTTTCCACCTCTGTCTTAACCAAAAGCAAAAGGGGTTATGTCATCCCCAAGCTGCCCCCGACCGCCCTGGCTCTTACCAGAAAGTACACGCTTCCTGTCTCAAGGGCGGAAATTTCTGAATTCCTGCTTGCGTTTTCACAACATTCGCAGATCTCATGACTACCTGCGAACAAGGAGGTTACTATGGCAAAACGGAATCTGGTGCTCGAAGAACTGTCCAAGGCAATAGCTGAGTCTGGCATTACGCCCGGAAAAGAGGCCAGGCTCACGAAAAAAGACACCAAATCATTAACCGCAGCTTTTGAGTCAGTCTCGGATGGCCGATGTGTGGCGAAGTGTATCTACCCGCTGCATGAGGTGCTGCTGCTTGTCTTCTTGGGTGTATTAGCCGGCTGCAACCGGTGGACTGAGTTGGAATTGTATGGAATTGAGAATATCCGTTGGCTTAGAAAGTTCTATCCCTACAAAAATGGAACCCCCTCCCATGACGAAATTCAATACATCTTTGGGAAAATCCCCAACGCACAATTCCAGGAAGTAATCATCGCCTTCTTGATAGCCAATATTACTCATATCAAGAAGTGCCTTCAT
>CAZGAM010000156.1:0-5745 GCA_964523685.1 uncultured Oscillospiraceae bacterium
GTTCAAAGGCTGCGGGATGCCGGCTATTACGTCATTGGGCGGGTTACGGCTTTCCGGGACGCGCCTCTGGCCCAGGCCCGACCGGAGTGGGCCATCACGGACTGGAACGGCATGCCCATGGAGATGAATGACAGCTTCTGGCCCTCCCTGTTCTCCAGGGACGTTTGGAAACTGAAGGTCGGCTTTGCTGTGGAAGCGGTGGATTCCTTTGCTTTTAACGAGATACAGTTCGACTACGTTCGCTTTCCGGATTATATCATTAACTATATAGAGGACGGTACCGCGGATTTGAAAAATACGCTGAATGAATCCATGGCCCAGGCTGTTCAGCGCTTTTTAACCTACGCCACGGATGTGCTCCATGAACACGGGGTATATGTTTCAGCCGATGTTTTTGGAGAAGTGGCGAATAACTATGTGTCTACCTATGGTCAGTATTGGCCCGCCGTATCGAATGTGGTTGATATCATCAGCGGCATGCCCTATCCGGACCATTTTGGCCGATACATGGAGAACAACCGATTGTTTATTCCGTATAAAAGACCCTACAGGATGCTCTTTAATTGGGCGAATAATGCCTTTGACCGGCAGCAGGAGTGCGCAAGTCCCGCTTTGACCAGAACCTGGATCCAGACGTGGGACGATTACGATTATGACTATGATGCACTGGCCATAAAAAGGCAGATCGTAGGGCTGTATGATGCGGGCATTACGGGAGGGTATATGCTCTGGCACGGGAACGGCACCCTCTCGGTGGCGGACGATCTGCAGGGAGTGATTGAACTGGATTATCTGGACCTTTATCAGCAGGCATCCAGGGAAAATATGCTCCTATCCGATTTTATCGAAATGCCTACTGAGGATGAACCATAATTTCAGGAAGCAGCCCTGTTCAGCCGTGGGGCAGGAACAAGGCTGTTTCGTTTGGGCGGGAGACGGAGAGAGTGGGCTGTTTCTGCCCTTCGTCTGCCTGGGACTGGGGAAAGAAAGTCAGGGCAGGGCCTCGCCGAAGATCTTCCCAATGTCGATCTGTTCAAAGTCATCCTTCCAGACGAGTTCCGCGTTGCTGACCAAATCGGACAGCTGGTCCACGAAAGCGCTGTTGGCTGCATTGGCCCGCAGGGTGGACGCGGTACCGGTATTGCTCATGACCGGCAGGTCCGGTTCAATGGGGAGTCGTAAAATGATATGCCAGCCGTAACTGGACTGTACCGGTTCGGAAAGTCCGTATTCCTCCAGGTCGGAAGTAGTCTGTTCAAATTCGGGTACCATGGTTCCCGGGGTGAAAAGGTATCCATCCGGATACATGGTCAGGCCGGTATCCTCTGAGTTCTCTTCCATCAGTTGGTCGAAAAGCTCCTCCAGCGCCTTCGGATCCTCTGCCTTGGCGGAGAGCTGTTCATACAGCTGATCGATTTTCTCCTTCCGGTCCGCCAGATCTTCCTCCGGCAGGGCCTCGCCTGTAGACTCGTCCACCGTCATGAGCAGAATATGCTTGCAACGGAGCATCTCCTGTTCTTCCGCATAGGCGAGTACCTCTTCGTCGGAATAATCGGCAGCATCTTCTCCATAGCAGGCCTCCAGGGTTTTATCATAGAGAAGTTCTGCGGAACTCATCCGTTCGAACAGGGCTCTGTCCATGTACAAAGTACTCAGATATCCCTCAAAAGCGGTTATCTCCTTATCGGTGCATTCCCCGTCTCCGTCTCCGTAACCGTCGGCTGTATCCTCAAATTTTTCCGCCATGGTCTTCCGGTCTTCCTCATCCAGTTCTACGCCCAGATCCAAAGCCAGTTCTTCAATGGCATGGTACTGGAGCATGCTGTCTTTTGCGCTGAGGCGGACGACCTGCGCGTTGTCATACGTACTGGACACATCGCTGCTGTCCCAGCCGTGAAAGGTCATAACACCCATGGTGGACAGGTAGGTGGTATATTCCACGTAATAACTCAGCCAGTAGTAATACTCCTGCCAGGTAATCTCCTGGCCGTTGAAGGTGGCTACAACGGTTTCCGGAGGGTAGATCTCCGGGCCGGTGCCGGGATCCGGGGTTGCGGTGGGATCCGGTGCTTCGGTGGGTTCCGTCTCCTGCGTGGGGGTTGGATCTGTTTCAGATGGGTCTTCTTCTTCTGCAGCCAGGGCATAGTCCATGATTTGGAGTTTTCCTGCGTGGAAGCCTGGGAACATGGATAACAGCAGTGCGATGCAGAGAAAGGTGATAACAGTGCTTTTACGCATGGAATTGCTGATAACGGGGGCATTGTTCAGATCTGCCTTTCCCGTTTGCCTCCTTTCGGTTGATGCGTTGGTGTCATTGTGCCCAGCCATCCGGCAGAAACACAATTTGTAAGAGTATACCACAATGGGAAAAGGATTGCACGAACAACTTTTTTAGCGTGAACTGCCCGGAGGACTGGGCAAAACGAAAAAAGGCCGGTGCCACGGCACCGGCAATATCGAGAAAAGGGTACGCAAGCAAATGGCACGGGCTTTCCGGCTGCCTTCTGGGGCCTCCCCGCTCGTATTTTCTCTCGGACAAGGACCCGGAGAGAAAGCAGTTTTGGCTTGACGGAAAAATAAGGCGGTGCTATTATTTATTTTGGTAAGATGACAGGAGTTTGTTTACAATATATCTGGAGGATGCATGAATATCATCGTTGTGGGAGCGGGCAAAATTGGCTTTTCCTTGACCAAGTACCTGACCAGAGAAGGGCATGATGTAACCGTCATTGAACAAAAAAGTGAGCGGATCGCCCTGATTAACTCTACTTTGGATGCGATTACCATCTCAGGCAGAGTGGATCTGGAACTTCTGAAGCTGGCAGGTGCGGGCACAGCAGATCTGCTTATTGCCGCTACCAACTCGGATGAGTCCAACATACTCTGCTGTATGATGGCAAAAAAACTGGGTGTGAAACACACCATTGCAAGGGTCCGGCAGCGGGAGCATTTTCTGGCGGTGATGTTTCTGCGGGAGGAATTGGGATTGTCAATGACGATCAACCCGGAGCAGGAAACTGCCCGGGAGATCAGCCGCGTGCTGCGCTTTCCCTCCGCGGCGAAAGTGGAGCCTTTTGCAAAGGGACAGGCTGAGCTTGTCGAGTTCAAACTGGCAGAGAATAATCCGCTGTGCGGTATGACATTAAAAAATTTCCATACCCGTTTTGAACGCGGCATATTGATCTGCGCCGTCCGCAGAGGCGATGAAGTCCATATTCCTGACGGTGAGTTCATTCTTCTGCCTGGGGACCGGGTGAATGTAGTGGGGGCGCCGAAAGAGATCTACCTGTTTTTCAAGGAGATGGCGATCTTTAAGAAAAGTGCCCGCAGCGTGATGATTATAGGCGGCGGATATGTGGGGATTTACCTGGCCGGACAGCTTTTAAGCATGGGGATCCGGGTAAAGATGGTAGATCGGGATGCCTCCCGGTGTGAGGGCATTAAGGACACGCTTCCCAAAGCGAATGTGATCTGTGCGGACGGATCCCAGCCGGAAGTACTGGAAGAAGAAGGCCTCCGCGATATGGATGCTCTGGTGGCGGTAACCGGTTCCGATGAAGTAAACATTATTATCGGAGCCTATGCCCGCACAGCGGGTGTGGATAAGGCAATCGCAAAAGTGAACGAGGACCATCTGATCACTCTGGCGGAATCCTTTGGACTGGAAGAACCTGTCCAGCCCAGAAATATTACTTCTCAGCTGGTCTTGCAGTATGTGCGCAGTATGGATAACGCCAGCGACGCCAGCGGCGTGGAGATGCTCCGTCGAATTCTGGATGGAAAGCTTGAAGTTCTGGAATTCAAGGCGGGAACAGACAGCCCCTGTGTGGGAATCCCTCTGCGTGATCTGCCTACCCGAAAAGATGTTCTGGTGGCAGCGATTATCCGACAGGGAAAGTGCCTGATTCCCGGTGGAAACGATGCGATTGCGCCGGCAGACAGGGTTCTGGCGGTGACGACAAAGCGCGGTATGACCCGTATGGAGGACATCTTGAAAGGGTAGCGGCGGGTCTGTCCGGATCTTTTCCGGGGCGACAGGTGTGTTCTGAAGGATAAACCGACTTACATAAATTTCAGCGTACGCTGCTTGTCACAGTTCCGCCCCGCGCGGGGCGGGTGATGAAGATAGAAAACAAAGGAGACGAAGGAAGTTTCAGTGTTGCGGCAGGGCTTCCTTTGCAGAGGACTGTGAATTACAGGATCATTATCAACATTCTTGGCCGGGTGCTGGCCATTGAGGCGGGGCTGCTGCTTGCCCCGCTGGCGGTAGCCGCTGTGTATGGCGAAAACCTATCGCCCTTTTTGTTAACGATCGTCATTGCCCTTGCCTGTGCCGCTGTTCTCCTTCTGCCGGCGAAAAAAGAGAACAGCGGGCTCAGTCCCAAAGAAGGCTTTGTGTCAGTGACCCTCAGCTGGATCGTGATCTCTCTGGTGGGAGCGCTGCCGTTCGTTTTTTCCGAGGTAATTCCCAATTATATCAGTGCTTTATTTGAGATTATTTCCGGTTTTACTACGACAGGAGCCTCTGTGCTTCCGGAGGTAGAGTCAGTACCCAAAGGGATTTTGTTCTGGCGCAGTTTCTCTCACTTCATCGGCGGAATGGGCGTGCTTGTGTTTATGATGGCTGTTCTGCCGACCGATGATGAGCATTCCATGCATCTGCTTCGGGCGGAAGTTCCGGGACCGGTAAAAGGAAAACTGGTCCCGAAGATGCGCAGCACCGCCAGGACGCTGTATCTGATCTACATGGCTTTGACAATCCTGGAGATTATTTTGCTTCTTCTGGGAGGGCTGAGCTGGTTTGATTCTTTTACCACTGCGTTCGGCACCGCCGGTACAGGCGGTTTTGGTGTGCGCAACGCCAGCGTGGGGGCCTATAACAGTGCCTACGTGGATGTGGTGGTTGGTGTGTTCATGCTGCTGTTTGGCGTGAACTTCAACTTATATTATATAGTATTGATAAAAAAGTCCCTGGGTGGCCTGAAAAGCGAGGAATTGTGGGTATATCTGGTGGTGATTGGAGTCGCGACAGTCACTATTGCCTTCAATATTCAGCATCTGTATACCAACTTTCTGGAGGCGGTTCGATATTCTTTCTTTCAGGTTTCCTCTATTATCACAACAACTGGGTATTCCACGACGGATTTCAATCTGTGGCCGAGTTTCTCCAGAACAACGCTGGTCCTGCTCATGGTGCTGGGCGCCTGTGCCGGCAGTACCGGCGGAGGAACAAAAGTAGCCCGCCTGGTGATTGTGGCCAAGACGATTGGAAACGAGATCATCAAGCTGGTTTCGCCCCGTTCCGTGCACCGGGTGACGCTGGATGGGGAAAGACTGGACAACGATGCGATTCACAATACGATGGTATATTATATGCTGTACAGCTTTTTTGCCCTGGGATCGTTTCTGCTCCTCAGCCTGCAGGGACTGGATCTGGAAACTACTTTTACCAGCGTGATCAGCTGCCTGTCCAATATAGGTCCGGGCCTTTCCCTCGTGGGCCCCATGGGGAACTTTTCTGTATGGAACAGCGCGTCCAAACTGGTGCTCAGTCTGTGTATGCTTCTCGGCAGACTGGAGATCTTCCCGGTACTGACGCTGTTTGCGTGCGGAATATGGCACTGGAAACTGCCCAAACGGGACAGACCGGAGAAAATCATCTTGTAAAAAGGTCTCTGATTGTCTGTCAGGGAACTGCCCGCCGGAGAGACAGAAATCGTTCCGGGGGTGCAGCAGCATGGATGG
>CAZGAM010000157.1:0-605 GCA_964523685.1 uncultured Oscillospiraceae bacterium
GCGCGGCGGAAACCGATGCGCTTCTCCAGCTGGGAGGCAATATTCTCCGCCACCAGCTGCGCGTTAGTGTCCGGCGTACGCACTTCCACAATGGACAGGGCCACAGGCTTGCCAATCAGCTTCTCCACTTCCAGGCGGATGCGCTCAATCTCCGCGCCGCCCTTCCCAATGACAACTCCAGGCCTGGCGCAATGGATAAAAATGCGGACTTTCGCGCTGTCGCGTTCAATTTCAATCGTGGGAATGCCGGCGGAATAAAGGTTCTTCTTTAAATACTCGCGGATCTTATAATCCTCTACGACCAGGTCACCCACCTTATCAGGACGGGCATACCAGCGGGAATCCCAATCTTTGATAACTCCGACACGAAAACCGTGGGGATGAACTTTCTGTCCCATACTCAGCCTCCTCCCTTATTCTCTCTCAACCACAGTCAGCGTAATGTGGCTTGTTCTCTTGTTGATGCGGTACATCCGCCCATGGGCGCGGGGCTGACCGCGTTTGAGAATAGGGCCGGCAGTAGCATAACAATCCGAAACAATCAGCTCATCCTCATCCATATCGTGATTATTCTCCGCATTGGCACAGGCACTTTTCAGCAACTT
>CAZGAM010000157.1:615-5294 GCA_964523685.1 uncultured Oscillospiraceae bacterium
GGCTTCGGGTTCCGGCAGCTTCATGTCGACATACCACCAGTCAAAGTAAGGCAGCGCAGCTTCGACGCAGGCGCGCTCGACAAACAGCGCCGTTTCGACGGCCAGGTGGATATTTTCCGCTTTCAGCAACTTCAGCAGCGGTTCGCTGGCAGCTTTTGGGGTGCTGCGCACAATTGCCTCTGCATTTTTTGTGGGCTGACCCTTGATCAGCTCACAGACAATCTGCACCTTACGGGGAGAAATCCGGACATACTTTGCTTTTGCGGTGGCTGTCTTCACATAGTCAGGCATGTTCTCTCCCCCTTACTTCGTCTTGCTGCCTGCGTGACCGCGGAAGGTGCGCGTAGGAGCAAACTCGCCCAGTTTGTGCCCTACCATGTCCTCCGTAATATACACAGGAACATGACGGCGCCCGTCGTGGACGGCAATGGTGTGGCCTACAAAGGACGGGAAAATAGTGGAAGCGCGACTCCAGGTTTTCAGGACCTTCTTTTCGCCCGTCTTATTCAGCTCATCCACCCGCTTCAGCAGCTCGGGGGCGGCAAACGGACCCTTCTTAATGCTTCTGCTCATGATTTTCCCTCCTTATTTGGCGTTGCGGCGCTTGACAATGAACTTATCTGAGGCGTTCTTCTTCTTGCGCGTCTTATACCCCAGCGTCGGCTTGCCCCAGGGAGTCACAGGACCGGGCCGGCCAACCGGCGCCTTGCCTTCGCCGCCGCCGTGGGGATGGTCTACCGGGTTCATGGCGGAACCGCGGACAGTCGGCCGCCACCCCATGTGGCGCTTCCGGCCGGCTTTGCCCAGATCCACATTGGCGTGGTCAGTATTGCCCACCTGACCGATGGTAGCGCGGCATTCCAGACGGATCTTCCGCATCTCGCCGGAAGGCATACGGATGGTCGCCATCGTCCCTTCCTTGGCCATCAGCTGGGCTGCGTTGCCGGCTGCACGAACCAGCTGGGCGCCCTTGCCGGGATACATCTCAATATTGTGGATCACCGTACCCACAGGGATATTGGCCAGCGGCAGACAGTTGCCCGGCTTGATATCCGCGCCGGGACCGGCTTCCACGCTGTCTCCCGCCGTCAGGCCGGCCGGCGCCAGAATATAGGCTTTTTCCCCATCCTCATACTGGATGAGAGCGATAAAAGCCGACCGGTTCGGGTCATATTCCAGACGCAGGACTTTCGCCAACTCACCCTCTCGGGAGCGCTTCCAGTCAATCACACGGTACTTCTGCTTATTTCCGCCGCCGTGGTGACGGACGGTAATACGGCCGTAACTATTCCGCCCCGCATGCTTTTTCACGCTCTCCGTGAGCGAGTGCTCCGGGCGGACATGCTTTTCCACATTGTCGAATCCGGAAACCGTCATATGCCTGCGGGAGGGTGTGACAGGTTTATAGGTCTTAATAGACATCTTCTCTTCCTCCCTTACGCCATGCCTTCAAAGAGCTCAATGTTCTTCGAGTCCGCAGAGAGCTTGACAACAGCCTTTTTCCAGCTGGCGGTCTTTCCGGCGGGGTAACGGCCCTGCTGGCGCTTTTTCCCATGAACGGTGGTAGTGGTTACCTTGATGACCGTCACACCGAACACCTTCTCAACCGCCTTCCTGATTTCCACCTTGTTTGCGTCTTTGGCTACCTGGAAGGCATACTTTTTGATATCCACGTCTTCCATGGACTGTTCGGTAATCAACGGCTTGATAATGACATCATAAGGGGATTTCATCAGGCAAATACCTCCTCGATTTTCTGCACAGCCGCCTTGTCAACTACAAGGGTGCCGCCGTTGAGGATCGTATACGGAGAAAGAATCGTCGCCGTCGTCACGCTGACACCGGCAATATTGCGGGCACTCTTCAGGACATTCTCATCCACATTCTTCGTGATTACAAGCGTCTTGCCGGAGATACCGGCTGCCGTCAGGAACTTCACAAACTCGGCGGTTTTGATCTGCTCCATATGCAGACCATCCACCACCACAATAGCCTCGGACGCTGCCTTGCTGGACAGGGCGCTCTTCAAAGCCAGCCGTTTGGCCTTCTTGTTCATATGGTAGCTGTAATCCCGGGGTTTGGGGGCAAAAGCCACACCACCGTGCCGCCATACAGGAGAACCCGCCACCCCGGCACGGGCCCGTCCGGTTCCCTTCTGCCTCCATGGTTTCTTCGTGGTATAGGAAACCTCTCCCTTGGTCAGCGCACTCTGGGTTCCCTGGCGCTGGTTGGCAAGATAGTTCACAACACTCTCATGGAGCAGGCATTCATTGGGTTCTACACCGAAAACAGCCTCGGAGAGTTCGTACTCGCCGATCTGCTCGCCGGTCATGCTGACCATTTTCGCTTTAGGCATTTCGATCTCTCCTTTCTATCAGCGGGTACGCGCAGAGGCCTTCTGCGGGTTGCGTCCGGACTTCTTCTGCGGGTTCACGCTCACCGCGGTAGCCGCATGCTTCTCCACGATCTTCTTAGCGGTAGACTTAATATAGACAATTCCGCCCTTGGGACCGGGAACCGCTCCGCGAAGCACAAGCATATTCAGCTCGGGATCCACCTTCACCACATCCAGGTTCTGAACTGTCACCTGTTCCACACCCATATGGCCGGCCCCGATCTTTCCCTTAAAAATGCGGGAAGGATCCGTAGAGGAGCCCATAGAGCCCGCATGGCGATGCACCGGGCCGCCGCCGTGGCTGGTAGGTGTGCGCTGCGCACCCCAGCGCTTGACAACACCTGCATACCCTTTGCCCTTGCTTACACCGGTCACATCCACATGTTCTCCCTCAGTGAACACATCCGCCTTCAGCACATCGCCTACATTCATGGAAGCGGCATCATCCAACCTGAACTCATGCAGGTGCTTTTTGGGATCCACGCCTGCTTTTTCCAAATGACCTTTTTCCGGTTTATTCAATTTATTTTGAGCAACATCCTCAAAGCCCAGCTGGACAGCATCATATCCTTCCTTTTCCACAGTCTTTTTCTGCACAACCACACAGGGACCGGCCTCAATGACTGTGACAGGAACCACTTTGCCTGTCTCATCGAAGATCTGGGTCATCCCGATCTTCCTGCCAATAATGGCCTTCTTCATTATTTTCCTCCTTCGGTTATTGGTTGGGCGGCTGGGTATGGCAGCCGCACAACATGACCCGTCTGCTCAAGGCAGACCGCGGGTATTCGCTGTTTTTACAGTTTGATCTCGATTTCCACGCCAGCCGGCAGTTCCAGGCTCATCAGAGCATCCACTGTTTTCTGCGTAGGACCCATGATGTCGATCAGGCGCTTGTGTGTGCGCCGCTCAAACTGTTCCCGGCTGTCCTTGTATTTGTGCACAGCCCGCAGAATGGTGACCACTTCCCTTTTGGTAGGCAGGGGAATGGGCCCGGAAACCTGCGCGTCAGTGCGCTTGGCTGTCTCCACAATGGTTTCCGCAGCCTTGTCAATCAGCTGATGATCATAAGCCTTCAGGCGAATGCGAATCATTCTTTTGGACGCCATACATTTTCCTCCCGTTGATTGTACGAGTTTTACGTGTTCCCGCACGGTCAACCGCATTTTCTGTACACTGTGCCGTGCGTATCAGCCCCTGCTCGAAAAAACATACCGGCTAAGCCGGCGTTTTTCATCAGGCGATATACTTTGCGCAGCCCCATACAAAAAGTGCCGTTCCGTCCGATTCCAGAGTCCTTTGGACCCCCGGACTGCTCCCTGGAAGTTACCGCCCGTCGGCGCAATCTCCCAGATCATCGCAAGGCGCACCATTCCCATCGAACAGCACGCCGAGATAGAATACCAAAGCTGGAGCCGCTTGTCAAGAGTTTTTTTGAAATTTTACAAATTATCCGCTTGATTGGGCCCAAGAAATTTCTACCCGAGGCAAGTTGGTTTACGCCTCGCGCACCAGGCGGCTACCTTCCTCCTCGCGGCAGACTTCCCATCTGCTGGTTCCTCGCTAAGAGGAACTCATGACAGCTCAAAAGGATGGGGCATCAGCTGGCTGAGCCGGTAGCTGACGTATCGTCCGCCGGACCGGGTGCACAATACTTCCATATCTGTATTCCGGGCAAATTCACTCAGCACCTGCCGGCAGGCGCCGCAGGGCATGCAGTAGTTTTCGCCTTCGCCATAAATGGCAATTCGAACAAATTTTCTTCTGCCCTCACTGACCGCTTTGACAATGGCCGTCCTTTCGGCGCAAATCGTGGAACCCAGGGCGCTGTTCTCCACATTGCATCCGGTAAATACAGAGCCGTCTGCACATTCCAAAGCAGCCCCTACCGGAAAGCGGGAATACGGCACATACGCATTTTGCGCAGCCTCTCGTGCCATATTCAGAAGATCTCTATCCGTCATACATCTCAGGCGAAAAATCCCTTGTCTGGCAAAGGAAGCAATCGCCACCTCCTAACCTATATTTTCAAAAAAACGTATTCCCTGGATTTTGCCCAGCCGTGCCACACCGCACAAGCTTTACAAGCTTTTTGGCCGGTCACGAGCCTGTCTGCCGGGGAGTGGGCGTGTCCTCCTCGGATCCTAAATTGACTTCCCAATCGCGCATATGAAGAAAATAATTGTCCTGATTGGGGTTAAGTCCGGACAGGACCCCCCGGTGATAGAGAAGCTGGGTCTGCTCAAAACATATCGTCGTGATGGGAGCCGTCTGCGCCACATAC
>CAZGAM010000157.1:5304-5650 GCA_964523685.1 uncultured Oscillospiraceae bacterium
GTGCTGACCGGACGCGTCTGCTCGTCGCCGGCAAGAAAAGAACGCAGATACCCTGACAGATTCGCGTCAGATATCCCTCCAAAGTTCAGGCTGCCGCCCGGTTCAACCAGCTCCGTCAGATCCCAGTTATTGCACAGCTTCACTTCGGCATAGTAGAGATCATACTCTCCCTCTACCAATGCCGTGTCATAGTCCGTAGAATTCAGCTCCCGCATAGTGACAGCAAACCCCACGTCCCGCAGCACTCCGGCAATCTGACGCGCCGCCGCCAGTTTGGCAGAGCTGTCCGTGCAGACCAGAAAGACAATGCGGGCCGGCACACCCCCCAGTTCGATCACGCCGTCAT
>CAZGAM010000158.1:0-5349 GCA_964523685.1 uncultured Oscillospiraceae bacterium
TACGCCGCTTTTGAAAGAGGCGGATCCAGAACTAAAACCTCTGGTAAAAGCCGCCGACAAGTTGTCTGCTTATATTAAATGTATAGAAGAGCGGCGCGCGGGAAATGACGAGTTTTTCCAGGCTGAGGGAAAAATCCTGGAGGCCCTGCACGGCTACAATCTGCCGGAAGTGGAATACTTCCTGGAGCATTTCATCCCCGCCTTTGAACTGACGCTGGATGAGCAGGGTACCATGGAATATCAGGAGCCCTCTCTGCCATAAGATTTAAGAAGTTCCGCCCGGAAATAAGCCCTGAAAAACAAAGCAGACTGCCTGGCAGAGCGCAAATTCCTTCCCCTTTCGGAAAGAATCTGAGAACTTTATTTTACGAAAGAGACCTGACAGCAATCCCCGCCTTGCCGGGATTTCAAAAAAAACAGGGATTCCGGCTGATCCTTGTTTTACCGCTTTCTAAGAAGGAGTATTACTATGCAAGCTGAAGACAAAACCATGGAAAAGATGGTAGCTCTGTGCAAGAACAGAGGATTCATTTTCCCCGGCTCCGAGATATACGGGGGCCTTGCCAATTCCTGGGACTATGGTCCCCTCGGCGTTCTGATGAAACAGAATGTGAAAAACGCCTGGTGGAAAAAGTTCGTCCAGGAATGCCCCTACAATGTAGGCCTGGACGCCGGTATTCTGATGAATCCCCGGGTCTGGGAAGCCTCCGGCCACGTAACCAACTTCAACGATCCTCTCATCGACTGCAAAAGCTGCAAACGCCGCCACCGCGCCGATAAGCTGATCGAGGAATGGGCCAAGGAAACCAACACAGAGGTGAATGTGGAAGCTCTCACCAATGAGGAAATGGTTGCCTATATCCGGGAGCATGAAATTCCCTGCCCCGGATGCGGCAGCAAGGATTTCTCCGACATCAAAAAATTCAACCTTATGTTCAAGACCCACCAGGGCGTGACGGAGGAGAGCGGCACCGATGTGTATCTCCGCCCTGAAACAGCCCAGGGCATCTTCGTAGACTACAAGAGCATTCTGCGCACCACCCGGAAGAAGCTGCCCTTTGGCATCTGCCAGATTGGCAAAAGCTTCCGCAATGAAATCACCCCCGGAAATTTCACCTTCCGGATCCTGGAATTTGAACAGATGGAGCTGGAGTTCTTCTGCGAACCCGGATCAGATCTGGAGTGGTTCCAGTACTGGCGGGAATTCTGCCATAAGTGGCTGCTGGATCTGGGAATGCATGATGAATATCTGCGCCTGCGTGACCACACCCCGGAAGAGCTGAGTTTTTACTCCAAGGCAACCACGGATTTTGAGTATCTCTTCCCCTTCGGCTGGGGAGAGCTGTGGGGCATTGCCGACCGCACCGATTATGACCTCACCCAGCACCAGACTTTCTCCGGTGAAAAGATGGAATATAAGGAAGAAGGGATGGCGGAAGGCTTTATCCCCTATGTTATTGAGCCCTCCTTAGGCGCAGATCGCGTAATGCTCGCCTTTCTCGTGGATGCCTACGATGAGGAACAGGTCGGCACGGATAAAAACGGCAAAGCAGATGTGCGTACCGTTCTTCATCTTCATCCTCAGCTGGCGCCCTATAAATGCGCCGTGCTGCCCCTGAGCCGAAAAGATATCCTCACCGGACCGGCAAAAGAACTGTACGCCTCTCTGACCAGGGAGTTTTCCTGCGACTATGATGAAACCGGATCCATTGGAAAGCGCTATCGCCGGCAGGATGAGATCGGGACCCCCTTCTGCATCACGTTGGACTTCCAGACGGTGGGAGATGGAACCAACCCGCCCGACCAGTGTGTAACGGTCCGGGAACGGGATTCCATGGAGCAGGTACGCATTCCCATGGATCAGGCAGCAGCTTATATCAGGGAGCGCATTTCGTACTGAAAATGGACAGCAGACTTCCTGAACCTCTGGAAAAGAGGGATGCCGGAAAGGAATTTATCAAGAATATTCGCCCCGCCGGCTGCGCACTCTTTCTTCTGTTGGCCGTTCTGGTGTTCGCTGTGTGCATGACGGCGGGGAAAGATCCCATCCCCGACTACCAGGCGCCGGACCCTTCGGTCTATGCGAATGATCTGCCGCGTCTCGTGCAGGAACTGGAAGAGAACGTATTACCGAAGCTTCCTCAGTATGATATAAGCGCTTCCATTACCGGTGATACGGTTACCCTGAAGATAAACAGCGGAAACTTTGCCGCTGCCCGAGCCGCTATTCTGCGCTATTTCCCGGAAGAGTACTTTACCTTTGAAAGGGGCTGATGCTTTGAAAGTAACCATTGCGGCCGCCGCGCCGGATATTCTGCCGGGTCGGCCCGGCCAAAACATGACCAATGTTCTGGCAGCCATTACCCGCGCCCGCGATGACGGGGCGTCTATCCTGGTTCTGCCGGCAAACCTTCCGGAAGAAATGAACCGGGGTGCCATTGATCGCCAGGCAGGAAAAATGACTGTTTATCCCCTTATGAAACCTTCTCTGCGTGCAGATCAGCTGATGCACTGCCAGGAAGGAAAAATTCTCTGCTGCTCCGCTGATACACCGGCTACCGTCTTCTCCCATTTTTCGAATCTGAACCTGGCCAGTCTTGCCAGCCATGAACATATGTCCGTCGTAGCAATGGCCTGCCCTATGGGCGGAGACGGCAGTACTCTCTATACCGGTCAGTGCATCCTCGCACAGAATGGGGCCATCCTCGCCAGCGCGGACGGCTATATAGTAAAGCAGGTCTCCATTCCCAGCCGGGAGAAGAAATCACCTCTTGGGGAAAACGACATCAGCCAGCCGACCAATCCCTGGAGCCCTTTCCCGGAGGAACTTCCCGTCATATTGAAACTCCAAACGGATGCTCTGGCGCGGCGAATGATGTACCTTGGCGCTACCCAATTGTCTGTTTCCATTGATAGAACAGCCTCTTCTCTTTTGGCTCTGGCTGCCTGTGTACAGGCGGTAGATAAACTCAAACTTTCAAGGAAAAATATTCATGTCACCCCTACGGGAAACCGGTGCATGCAGATAGCCGCTGCATGGGGGGTTACCTATGGCGGCCATGCCGGCTTAACCGTTGATACCACCGATCTTACCACCCGGGTTCTGGCAGGTACCATACCGGAGGGATATGCCATCAACGGCACGATACCCCGCAGTGTTGCCCGTCTGGTCATGCGCCACTATGCCAATACATGTGGAAATATCCGCCTTTCTACTCCCATTCGTTCCATCTGTCTGGATGATAATGCCTCTCACTGGGGGCTGTACGACTTTTTGCTGTATTATTCCCTTCTGTATGACCTGCCCAAATGGACGCAAGCCAGGCTGCTGGAGGATACCTTCATACATCAATATCCTCTGGAAGAAATTCAACAGGTTCTGGACCGCTTCTTCGATGTCTATCACCGTCCTGCTGCTTTTGACGGACCCTCTGTATTCTCTCTGGAAGTCCATCCCCCTCATGACCTGCAATGAGACCCCTGCACTTCGCGCATGATGCAGGACACCAGCGGTAAGGACGATATCAAGCGTTTCATCGCTATGGCAACGATTATACGATAATTGGAAGGCTGCTGGCCGGAGAGCCAATCGAGAAAAGATATCCATGAAGGCCTTACCTGCTCTGAGGTCTACACGTCTATTGACAATTTGTGGAGCCTTCTCCATACAACCCGGCTACCTTACCTCGCAGGGGCAAACAGAGGAGGATCTGCAGAAACGCAAAAACCACCACTTGGAAGTGCGGGACGAGTTTGTGAATAAGATTTAAGATTCAGGAGTACTTCCAAGAGTTCGTCCAGGCAAATACAGCAATGCCAAGGATATGTAAGTAAATTATTACTACAATTTGACAGCTACTGTAACCATCGAAAGCAAATAGGACAGGCGACTACTTGTCTACCTTACTGTACCTGTTATTGGGCGGATCGTATAGTTCCAATTGGGGTAAAACTCATCACCAAACAGATTCATGGAAGCGAATGCTTCCTCTGTGATTTTGGTGCCAGTGGGGCAGATTGTCCTACCTTCTTTACATTTTACTCTTAGTCCCGTATCGGTTGTTGGGGCTGCAATCAAGTTAACAATAATCTCTAGAGATTCAAGTGGACGCCCTCTCCAGTTTTTGGTAATTTGGCTGAACAACCTGTGTTCAACCTTCTTCCACTTATAGGTTCCCGTTGGAAAATGACATACGCTAATATCAAGCTTGGCTTCCTCTGCAAACTTCTGTAGTTCCATCTCCCAAAGTCGGTTACGGCTTCCATTACTACCTCCGCCGTCAGCGGTAATCAGAAGTCGGTCAGCACTTGGATATCGCTCATGCCCCATCTCATTCCACCAAGAGCGGATTGTATTTACAGTAAATTGGGCAGTGTCTGCACTAATACCAACTCTTACATAACCCTTATTTGCACTAACGTCATAAACCCCATAGGGAGCCGCTTTTCCAAGCTCAGGGAATGGGAAATCATGGTCTAAAACCTCTACAGGGTTGTTTTCTGGCGCATATTCCGCTCCATTATTCTTGAATGGTCCAATATTTTCCTTCTTTTTGCAGTCAATTGAGATAACCGGGTTCCCATCTGCCAAGAATTGTTTCACCTTTTCGTTCATGTGCTTGAACTGGGCATCTCGATCAGGAGGTTGATCTCCCACTTGATTTTTCTTTTGATTCTGTTGCAGACTGTACCCCAAATCCTTAAGCAAGTACCCTACTTTTCGATAACTGATGGTGTATCCCTGGTTAGCAAGCTCTTTTTCCAGATTTCTCAAGCTCTTCGTTGTCCATAATAAAGGAGCCTGAGGATCACCATAAGTTGATTCGCTCACAAGTTTTTCCAATGCCTCTTTAATTCCTGGCTGCGTTTCCGTAATGGATTTTCTTCCTGCACCTTCCCTACGTATACGAGTTTCACCACATAACAGGTCAGGATCACCACTTTTGATGTCTTTGATTCCCGCAGTAATCACAGTACGGGCGACTCCGGTAATGCGACTTACTTCTGAAATACCTCCTCGCCCTATTGTCATCGCTTCAGAGGCAAGATAGATCCGCCTTTGCTTTTCATTTAGCAAAGGAAGCATTATCTCATATTTATTTACAGAACTGTCTCCCATTTTCTACTATCCTTTCCACTTGAAATGATAGCACATACAAGGCATTATTGCAAGTCTCAATTGTAGCTTTTATTTATTCACTGTTTCCAAACCGCTTCTGCGCCACGCTGTAAACCGGGGATGCGGCTGTTGTGGAGCAGATCTTCACTCAGTCCCTGGAAAAATCCATCAGCTTCCGGGATTACGCCGTACCGGACAGCAGGAAGGAGAGCTTTTATCACGGCGTCATG
>CAZGAM010000159.1:0-5292 GCA_964523685.1 uncultured Oscillospiraceae bacterium
AGCTACACCACGTCCCCCGTGCACACACTGGAGAATTATGTGAAGCTTGTAAAAGAACTGAAGGCCATGGGAGTGGCCAGCATCTGCATTAAGGATATGGCGGGAATTATGGGCCCGCAGGAGGCATATGACCTGGTAAGCGCTATTAAAGATGCGGTGGACCTTCCGGTGGATGTGCATACCCACTGCACTACCGGACTTGCTTACCTTACCTATCTGAAAGCGGTGGAGGCGGGAGCGGATATTATCGATACGGCCAGCTCCCCCATGTCAGGAGGAACAAGCCAGCCCTCTACCGATACGCTTGCCTATGCTCTAAGACAGCTTGGTTATCAGGTAGATCTGGACGATGGAGTGCTTAAGCAGGTATCCGACTATTTCAAGCCGGTTCGGGATGAGTTTATAGCAAGCGGCACGCTTATGCCCAAATCCATGGCTACAGATACCCAGTGCCTCACTTACCAGGTGCCCGGAGGCATGTTGTCGAATCTTCTCAGTCAGCTGAAGAGCATGAATGCGCTGGATCGGCTGGATGAGGCGCTGGCGGAAACGCCGCGGGTCCGGAAAGATTTGGGATATCCGCCCCTGGTCACACCTACCAGTCAGATGGTTGGGGTACAGGCAGTGACCAATGTTCTGCAGGGAGAGCGGTATAAAAAGGTCTCCAATGAGGTGAAGGCGTATTGCCGTGGAGAGTACGGTAAGACGCCGGCGCCTATTGACCCGGATGTGTTGAAGAAAATTTTGGGGGACGAAAAGCCCCTTGCCGGCCGGTATGCGGACACCCTCGAGCCCGCTTTTGAGAAGACTAAGGCGGAGCTGGGAGATACAGCCCGCTGCGATGAAGATGTGCTCAGCTATATAGCATTTCCCCAACTGGCGGAGAAGTTTTTCCAGGAGCGCAAAATTCGGGAAGAGAACGTTGTCACCTATACCTTCGAGCAGATGTAGAGGAGAGAAAAATGACAGCAATTGATGAAACACTGCTCCATCCCAGTGTGGGGACTGGTGCCCTGGTGGCGTTGATGGGCTATTTGGTCGTCTTTATCGGCATTGTTTTTTTGCTGATTGTCGTGACGATTATGGGCAAAGTAATGAATGTCAGGAAGGCCGAGCCTGCGCCTGCCGCGTCGGCTGTGCCAACGCAGGCAACCCCGGCTCCGGTTGAGAAAAAGCCGGAGGCGAAGGGTACGGCTGGAAAGCTGAAGCTCTATAATGTAGAACCAAAAGAGGCAGCACTTGTTATGGCTATCGTGGCCTACAAAACTGGCAAACCGATTAATGAACTGCGGTTCCGGTCAATCAAGGAGGTTAAGAAGTGAAGTATAAAGTTACGCTCAACGGCAGAGTCTATGAGGTGGAAGTGGACGAAGATAAGGCAATGCTGGTGGATGAGTATGAAACATTTGCCCCGGCGGCAGCACCTGTTCCTGCTCCCGCCTCTGCAGCCGCTCCGGCGCCTGCCGCTGCGACACCATCTCCTGCGCCAGCCGCCCCTGCCGCCGTTTCCGGAACTGCGGTGACCTCTCCCATGCCTGGAAATATTCTGAAGATTCTGGTCAGCCAGGGCCAGCAGGTAAAAGAGGGCGAAGTGCTGATCATCTTAGAGGCGATGAAGATGGAGAATGAGATTGTAGCCCCTGCAAACGGCACCGTTGCCCAGATTCTGGTGGATAAGGGCGCCACCGTGGAGACGGGAACTGTCCTCGCCGTGATTGCCTGAGGGGGTGAAGCGATGAATATTGGGGAGACGCTCGGTAAGCTGGTTGCAGAGTCCGGCTTTGCAGGATTTTTGGCATCAGGCGGATGGAAAAATCTCATCATGATTGCCATTGCCTGCATACTGCTGTATCTGGGCATTGTGAAAAAGTTTGAACCTCTGTTGCTCGTGGGTATCGCTTTTGGCTGTCTGCTCACGAATCTGCCTGGTGCGGGCTTGTATCATCTGGATATGTGGGATGCTTATGCGGCTGGTACATCCTATACAACCGCAGCCGGAGAGGTGATAGAGAAGCTGTCTTTCACCGATATTATCCATGAAGGCGGACTGCTGGATATATTTTATATTGGGGTCAAGGCGGGCGTGTACCCTTCGCTGATTTTTCTGGGGGTAGGTGCCATGACGGATTTTGGTCCGCTGCTTGCCTATCCCAAAAGTCTGCTTTTGGGAGCGGCAGCTCAGTTAGGTGTATTTGTAGCCTTTTTTGGTGCCATCCTTCTGGGATTTACGGGACCGGAAGCCGCCTGCATAGGCATTATTGGCGGCGCAGACGGCCCGACGGCCATTTTTCAGACAACGAAGCTGGCACCACAGCTTTTGGGACCCATTGCCATAGCCGCTTACTCCTATATGGCTCTCATACCCATGATTCAGCCGCCTATCATGAAATTGATGACTACGCCGGCTATGCGGGCAGTGAAAATGGAGCAGCGCAGGGAAGTATCCAAAAAAGAAAAGATTATTTTCCCCATTGTGGTTTCTGCCTTCGTGATTTTGCTTCTTCCCTCCACGGCGCCTCTGATTGGATGCCTGATGTTCGGCAATCTGCTTCGTGAGTGCGGTGTGACGGACCGTTTAAGCGATACCGCCCAGAATGCGCTGATGAATATGGTAACCATTTTCCTGGCAACCAGTGTAGGAGCGACGATGGTTGCGGAACGCTTTTTGAGCCTGGATACGATTAAAATTATATTGCTCGGATTGGTAGCCTTTGCCGTGTCCACGGCAGGCGGTCTTCTGGGCGGGCGGATTATGTACAGGCTCAGTGGCGGAAAAATCAATCCGCTCATTGGATCCGCCGGCGTATCGGCTGTACCTATGGCTGCCCGTGTGAGTCAGGATGTGGGAAGAAAGTATAATAAAACCAACTACCTTCTGATGCATGCCATGGGGCCGAACGTGGCCGGCGTCATCGGCTCCGCCATTGCGGCAGGCTTCTTCCTCTCCGTCTTTGGCAGTTGAGTAACAACGGGGGAACCCGGCAATTCCGAGAGATCTGCAGTCTCGGATTGCATGGTTCCCCGTTATGTGTTTTCAGGGTTGCCTGTCAATTTCAGGGAGACTGGCTGCGGATGCAGACTGCCCTACACGGCGGAATTTTTCATCCGGCAGGGAGGGACAGATGGCCTCTGCCACTTCCGGGTATTCGTCAGATAGTACTTCCCTGCAGCGGGCCAAAATGCAGTCTCCCCCTTTGCCGGACATGACACGGCCAAGAAGCAGAGCATGTTTGAAATGATACAGGTGGTAGTAGTAGGCTAAGGCATGCCCCAGATAGACCCCAATGGATTCATATACCTTCCCGGCTCTGGGATCTCCTTTCTCCATGAGATTCTGGACCACTTTCAGCTTTTCAGCGGGGGCCAGGGAACCATCCAGTTCAATGCCGGCAGCCGGAGCCAGTTTGATGACACTGTCCTGAGAAAAATACTTTACCCCGCAGCCAATGTCGCCGCTCCACTCATCCCGCATGGCAGCAGGATTGGCATCTACGGGCACAAAAGCCAATTCATTGAGCCAGCCGGTGATGCAGCCGGCACTGTCCACATAGCCTGCCGCTTCGCTGGTTCCCATAGCAATACCCAGTACATTGGGTTCTCCCAAGCTGATCATACCCGCCAGAGCGGATACATCCCCATCGTTGATGACGGAATAGGGGACAGGTCCAAACGTGTCCGTGATGGCACGGATATAGATGTCCTTGACCTTGTACTGGAGCTCTTCCGGTACCTGCAGGAACAGAGAGGCCCGCATGGTCTTGTCATCGATGAAGATGCCGGCAGAAGAGACACCGACGGCATCCACCCGGGGCATATGGGAAGCGGCGGACTTCAGGGCAGATACGATGCCTTGATAATGGTACTCGGGGTCGGAGTTGACCTTGGGAAACCAGACAACCTCTTCGGAATATATACTTTGTCCGTTTATCACGGCAGACACTTTTCTGTCAGAGCCGCCGGCGTCAAAGCCAATGCGGCAGCCGTCCATATGGCCTCCTATGTGCTTATGATTGTCCTTTGCCTCCGGCACTTTATCCACTCGGATTACCTCAAAAGGGTGCTCAAAGACATGTGCCATAAAGTGGTTGTCAAAATCCTGTTGGCCGCCATCTGCATATTTATCGGCGATTGCCGCACAGACTGCCTCGCTGCCTGCCAGATAAACCCGGAAGCCGCCCTTCATCCAGAGGATGGTTTTTACCAGACGCTCAATATAATATACATCTGCTTGGAAGAACTCTATTGTACCATGGATGCGGGTCCTGCAGACCGCTATCTGTCCTCCGGAACGTTCTATCGCCAGTTCAAAAGGGTCTTCTGCACCGGAGAGATACGCCTCGTTAAAACGGTTCTTCGGAATAAAATCGGTATCCTGGGGAGGCGAATTTTTTTCAGGTACTTCTATGCCTAAGTGATTCATTGCTTTACCTCCATTTATGTTTGATTGTCAAGGGAATAGAGAAGCTTATGAAGAACGGCCCAGAGGGCCCCTCGGAAAATCTGAGGCAAATTGGGTCCTGCCAGATTCTAAGCAAAGCGGAGCATAAGATAGATTGCAGCACCAGTTCTGCACAGAGATTCATTTGGTAATGGTAACACGGGATACTTTGGTTAGCTTGCTTAATTCAGCCACACTGCCATATCCCAAGTAATCTGAGAAGGCACCCAAGAAATATCTTCTCTGATTCTCGTTCAATATAGGCATCATGTAGGACACAAATTTTGTACATTCTTCAGTCATGCGTGTATCCTCCGTTTTAGAGGTTCCTGTAGTGCTGCTGGTATTTTCTGAAATCCAAGCGCTGGATTGTTTCCAACTTCAAAATCCTAAAAGAGGGATGTCACATGGCTTCCATTCCAGAGGAAATTTTACAGTATCGACCTGGCCCCTGCACAGAAGTGAAGTGGATCAGAGGGCATTACTATGTTTATATGTATGAAGCTGTCCAGTTGAAAAGTGGACGCTGGGGCAAAAAGAGCGGAAAATGTATCGGATCGATTATTCCGGGGAAAGGATTTACCCCCAATAAGAACACCCGCTAATTCAGCCCGTATTCATCGGTTCCATTTGACGTTATATCGTGATCCGTGAATTCAGCCCGCCGGCGTCGATGCTGTTTTCGTTCACGTTATATTCCCGTTTTATTCCCGATGTTCTGATCCGTCCCGAGATTGCGCGTGTATTCGGTCATCTGCCGCATAGCCTTCTCTTTCTGCTCCTTTTGAACGTCATTGTAGATGCCGTCCTTCGGTACGCGGGCTGACGTCGGCCGCCTGCCGAAACGGTGTCCA
>CAZGAM010000160.1:0-5247 GCA_964523685.1 uncultured Oscillospiraceae bacterium
GGGTGGGAGATGGGACTCGAACCCACGACACCCGGAACCACAATCCGGTGCTCTAGCCAACTGAGCTACACCCACCATAAAATTAACCACACTTGCCCTATTATAAGGCATATTTGACAGAAGGTCAAGGGGGTAAGCAAAAAAAACAGGAATTGTTCCATGCCTGTAAAGACAAAGAGCGTACAACTGGAATAGATAACCAGAACGATGCTAAAAATATCCGGTTATTCCAGATCAACATGTCTTACTGTCGTCAGACACGTATGCTATCATATGCTTTATGTTTCAGTGTTTGCCGATTACGAAGGAAGCTTGGAGATTATAAATATATCGGCGAACTTTTGAAGCCCGCCGATATTGGTTTTGACGGCACAATGGATGTGGGGCTCGGAAGGATGCCTTTGCGAAACTTTGTCTTGTCATATTGGCAAGATCTAGTTAAAACACGCCGTTATAGTGAGGTTGACCAACTTAGTACATGGTACGCCAGAAGGGACTCGAACCCCCGGCCTACTGCTTAGAAGGCAGTTGCTCTATCCACCTGAGCTACTGGCGCATGCATCAACAACAAATAAATTTTATCACTGTGAAGAGCATTTTGCAATAGTGAAATGAATGGTTCACTAAGCTTTGAGGGACAATGCACAAGCTCAGTGAAGAAAATTGGGGAAAGTAGCAACAAAATTTTGAGTGCTGCTTTCTTTTGTGTTTCTGTCCCTGACCGCCAATAATTTGTATCGGGCTCATGCAATCCAGCTATCAGGCATGTTGCGCACTTTCTGTCAACTACCCATCCCCTAAAGGGAAAGGGCTTGTAACTGCCCAGTCGTAGTAAAAACTTGCGCCTGACGGCATTCCTCTGCGACCTTTGACCCCAATAGGTATTGCAAGGGAGACTGACAAAGATCCCATACACTTTCTGTTTGGCTACGACACGACCAACAGGGTGCCAGACATCATCGACGCCATCAAACAGCGGGCGACCTATTCTCTGTGGAGGCAGTACAGGCCCTTCCTATCCAAACACGATTGGTCGGAGGGGTAGCATGGGGGAAGTGTCATCGGCGACGATCTGACACTATATCGAATCGCAGGGCTGAGAAAGGCGGCTCTCCTCCCACCTCCCCCTAAAGGGAGGTGGGTTTCCGAGCGAAAGAACTTATGAAGCAGGACCTCATCAGGCACGCTGATCTCTGCACGAAAGGGAAACAGTTGTACATCACAGAGCCCGAAAAGAACATAACCAGATCATGATAATAACCGGGAAGAACTCCCGAGTACAGACCGCGAGGCGCTTTCACCGAAGCTGCAATCAGTCAAAGCAGCTGCACAAACAGGTCCAAACGGATTCAGTAGGAAAAGATCAAGTACCGCAACGGCTTATATACCTCAGAAGTGTACTAAATTTCGGCTTTAGGAATTCCGATAGCAGTGATATGCGGGAAAACCGTAGGCAGACAGACTTTAATCGCTGGGCTGAGTTGGATTATTTGCGTCAATCCGTTCCTTCGCCTCTCTGCCTTGCCGGAGAAGATCTTCTAGTTTTGCCTCGTCATCTGCCATGATTGCATCGCGCAGTTGCGTAATGTTGCCAATCAGATCATCTATTTCCGGTAGCAGAGCCGCCTTATTCCAAAGAAACAGTTCCTTCCAGACCTTTTCATTCAGGCAGGCAATGCGAGTCATGTCTTTATAGCTGCCGCCTGCAAAACCGCTGTAATTGGTTGATACAGGACTTTTGACGTAAGAGTTGGAGACAATATGCGCCAGCTGGGAAGTATGGGCGATCATATGATCGTGCACTTCTGCACTGCATACTTGGATGTGACCGAAGCCGAGACCGCGGAAGAAGGTGCTGAGTTCCTCAATATCGCCCGGCGCTGTAGCTGCGGTAGGCACCAGAATCATGCTGGCATCCTTATAAAGATCTGCATAAGATCGTTCATAACCTGCCTTTGCCAGTCCCGCCATGGGATGACCGCCGGTATAGCGAACGCCGTTCTCTTTTGCCAGACTACCAATTTCCTCTACCAGCCGTGTTTTTACTCCTACTAGATCCACCACGATAGCATTCTTTTTCATGAGCGGAATTTTCTCATACAAAAAGTCCAAAGTTGCCTGGGGATAAAGGACGGGTATGAGCATATCGCAGGAGAAAAAATCCGCATCCGCAGCGATGGCATCAATGGTTCCGTCTGCCAGAGCCTGCTGGGAAACGCTCAAAGTGCGGTTCCAGCCGAGGACCTTGCAATCTGTGTGTTTTTTGATAGCCTTGGCCATGGATCCCCCCATGAGCCCGAGTCCGGCTACGATGACTGTTTTGCTGACCATATGGACTGGCTTTATGAGGATAAATTCCGTCATATTCCGGGGATCATCCTCTAAATTTGCTTCAGCCATGTGTAGCCCGAACATTTCTCCTGCATTTCGGCGGCACAAAACCGCTGTGGAAGGTGGGAGTTTTCCCTCTGCTAAGTACCGCGCAGCGATAGCCGTGTCCTCTACTTCTTTCAGAGGGATATCCGGATATTTCTTTCGCAAAGTAATGCGGCACTGACTCAAGGCCTGAATATGAGAGGCAATACAGTCAATTTTGGTTCCAGGCTGTCGGACAAAAAGGCAGTGATGGACAGGTAGCCATTGTGCATCTACGACACGATAAGTTATATTTTGCAGTGCCGCGGTGGTTTCTCCCACATCTCCTGCGATGAGATTGCGGGTAGCCATGACACCGTAATCGGCTTCTCCCGTGCTGAGCATATTCACCACACCCCGAGAGTCAACAGCCGGGAGATAAGTCGGATTGCTGAATCCTTGATTGTTGGCGAACAGAGTACTGGCAGCTTCTGAGTTGCTGCCAGGAACTCCCTGATAGGCGATTCTCATGTGGCTTTTTCTACCGCCTTGCCGTCATATTCCCCAATACTCTTAGCAATGATTAGATTGGCGGCTACATCGCCCTCTACGTTGATGGTGGTGAACGCCATATCCAAAAGACGATAGAAACCGCTGATGGGGCCCATAAGATCGATAGGCAGACCCAGAATGGACAGGAAAGAGGCCCCAAGTACCACACCGCCGCCGGGGATACCCGGTGCTGCCATATTGATCAAAGTGGCAATGAAAACCAGGAATACAATGGTTCCAAAAGAGAGATGGATACCGTAAAAATCAGAGACGAATACCGCCAGGCAGCAGAACGAACATGCGCCGCCGCACATGTTAATGGTACAGCCGAGCGGCAGAGTAAACTTGGAAACACCCTCTGGAGCGCCCAGATCTTCTATGGATACATTGATGGTAGTGGGAAGCGCTGCGGCGGAAGAGGTGGTAGACAGCGTAACCAGGGAAATCTTGCCGCAGGCCCTGAGCATACGCCCGAGGCTCACCTTGGTGTACAGGCAGGTGGGAAGAACCATCACCACAATGAAAACCACAATACAGCACAGCCAGCAGCAGGCAATGTATTTCGCAAGGGCAGAGAATATTCCTGCTCCATATTGAGCAACAGAATAGGCCATCAAGGACATAACGCCGATAGGAGATAATTCCATGAAATAGTCCAGCATCTTAAATATAGCACCGGACAGGCTGTTCATGAAGTTTACAACAGGCTCTCCACTCTTTCCGCACGCCACAATGGCAACAGCGAAAACGATCACGAAGAGAATCACTGAAAGTGTGTTGCCTTCGGCGGCAGCCTGAAAAATATTCGAAGGGACGATATTTGTAAGGAAACTGGTAATGGTGGGATTGACGATATTATTGGGATCGTAGGTCGGCGCGTTTTCAAACGTGGTCCCCAGTCCTGGGCGGATTATGTAGGCAATTCCCAGAGACACTGCTGCGCTGAACACAAACATGACCACGTACAGTAAAACCGTTCGAAAGCCAATTTTTCGGAGAAGCTCTCCATTCCGGATGTTGGCAATGCCGCAAAACACCGCGCAAACTACAATGGGGATGATCATCATTTTGATCAGATTCAGATAAATGTCTCCAACTACCTTGGTGGAAATGCTGAATTCTGGCAGCAGAAATCCAAGGGCTATGCCAAGAAAAAAGCCTGCAGCAACTCGCAGAAACAGATTTTTCTTAGCAAAAAATGTTTTCATGGCAGTCATTCCTCCCTTTTGCCGCATGGCTTTGTTATGCAAGGTAGATCAGAATCCTGTTCGAGATGAGCCTGCAGCTTACATAAACAATTTCACAATATGGTTGACCATGCTGAATAACATTGTATAGATTACCATATTATGCATGTATATGCAAGAGTAAAACAGAGCGCACCGCCTGAAATAGAAGGAATTTGGGCTCTCTATGGGCGGTGACTGTTGGTAGAGAAGTTGAACTCGGACCGATCGAACGTTTGTAAAACTTTTGGGGCTGTGCTATACTCAATAGAAGTTCAAACAGCAAAGGAGAGAACGATGGATTTTTTTGATAACATTGAACTTTTGGATTGTCCCAACTGCGGAGGCGTTGGATGTTTTGAGCAGGAGGGAGACTGGTGCATCTATGTACAGTGTCTGGATTGCGGAGCCCACACAGCAGAGATCCCTTACAAAGGAGAGGAAGAAAAACAGAACGCTGCCCTGCGGGCGGCCATGAATTGGAACCGCAGGAAGTTCATCCAACCCAACCCCGGAGAGTGAGAAGTCGTTTACTATGGCAGCCGCTGGTCTTGAGATTTTCCCCCGCATGCCGGATGATTGGGCATTTTCCTCCGATGGATCGCTTCCTGCTGCTTGGGGTATGGACGCATTCAGGGACAACGCGATAGTTCTGCCCAAACACTGCGAATTATGGGTGTTGATCGGGGCAACCCTCTTCGCTTGTGGCGCTTACAAGACCTGCCGGTGTGCCTGCGCATTCTGGCAAGAGGTGCCATACACCCGTCTGTGCTTGTTTTCTGTTCCTGTTGTGACTTGAGTTCTAGCCCTTCTGGAAGCTGCCACTTCCCCGGAATTGTTTCCTGCCAATGAGCTCCTGCTCCTGGCAGCGGCAAATACTTTACAGGGGCTGCTCCCGCTTCCGTTCCGGACTTATCCTATTTCATCCAATGCGTCAGATTGGCAGACAGGCAGCGTAAACAAAAAGCTCAAAAACCACCACCGTAGTTTTTGAGCTTAACGATTTATGTAACTTAACAGATACATTGGAGCGGGCGATGGGAATCGAACCCACGTAACCAGCTTGGAAGGCTGGTGCACTAGCCGTTGTGCTACGCCCGCAAGCATCCCGATT
>CAZGAM010000161.1:0-5213 GCA_964523685.1 uncultured Oscillospiraceae bacterium
CAATCACCTGTCCGGAAGATATATTCCGAAACTGTATTGCAGGCATCCCGATATGGCGCCATCGTGGCTGACAGGGCAGCCCCAGCGTCCGCGTCCGGTCGGATCCGGATCTTCGCTGGCACCGTCCCGGCTAACATCAACACACCTCGCTTTTACTAAATTATTATAGCACAAAGCAAGTGAAATGTCGGGCACTTCCAAAGAAAAATCAGAAAAGGAGAGCGCAGGGCATTCCTCCCCTTGTTATAGAACAAGGGGTATCCTGCCAAAATTTTTGATGAAGTATTCTCACCTTTTGCGGGTCGCGGCCCTTCTGCTGCTCGTCGCAGCGGGCGTTTGGATGATCTCCGGCTGTGCCCCTGCGGACACGACGGCCTCCGCTGACGGAACCGCCAGCACGGCAGGAAGCGGTATGAGCATGATCATCATGATGATCCTGCTCATAGCAGTGTTCTACTTCTTCATGATCCGCCCGGAAAACAAGAAGAAAAAACAGGCGCAGCAAATGCGTGACAACCTGCAGGTTGGCGACACGATTACGACGATCGGCGGCATTGTAGGCAAGATTGTAAGCGTGAAGGACAGCAGCATCGTCATTGAGACCAGTGAAGACCGGGTGCGCATGCAGCTCACAAAGTGGTCTGTTTCCAGTGTGGGCAAACAGACAGAGGAGCCAAAGTAACAATTCGCAGAGGGAGTCAGCAGGTTATCGCCGTGTTTCCCACGCCGGGACACTTCTTTCAGCGAATACGCCTTTTCAGATACCCCGGACAGAACATTCCGCGCATTTCTGCAAAGGGAGCAGATTGGTTACAATTTGGAAACAAATGAAGATCATTTTATTGACGTAAGCTGGGAAATTTGTAATTTTTTTTACAAAAGTTTCAAAAAGGGCTTGATTATACGAGATAAGTGTCGTATAATAACTTATGTCAATACTTGGGAATAGAGGAGCGTGACCATTGTGACAAGCGAGGAATACCTTGACAAGTATCGGACCTATCTTAGTGATGAGAAGAAAGCCTCAGAGAATACCTGCAGTTCTTATGTGCGGGATGTTCGTCAGTACGGAGAGTATCTGGCGGATAAGTTTGATAAGAACTATGACGAGGCGAAAGAAGAGCAGATCAACGGGTATATATCTCAGCTCCGGGAGAAAGGAAGGGCTGCGTCCACCATTTCGCGGAATATCGCTTCCCTGAAGAATTTCTATGCCTGGATGAACAGAAATGAGTACGTGGAGGAAGATCCGTCCGTAGCGGTTGCCTCGGAGAAAGTCAAGCATAAACTGCCGGAAATTCTCACGCCGGAAGAAATAGACCGGTTTCTCAGTGCGCCGCAGCTCACTGACCGGAAGGGGTACCGGGATAAGGCCATGCTGGAGCTGATGTACGCGACGGGCATCCGGGTTACGGAGCTGATTGATCTGGATTTGTCGGATGTGAATCTGGACGGAGGATATATCACCTGCCGCAACCGGGACAAGGTCCGCACGATCCCTCTGTATCCGGCGGCTATCAGTGCTTTGCGGGATTATATTGATTTCATCCGCCCGGGGATGGCATACAATAATAATGTGCGTGCGCTGTTCCTGAATTTGAGTGGGCACCGTATGAGCCGCCAGGGCATCTGGAAGATTGTCAAGTGCTATCAGAATATGGCGGGGATTGAGAAGGAAGTTACTCCCCATACCATTCGGCACAGCTTTGCCTCCCACATGTTGGAGAATGGAGCAGACCTTCATTTTATTCAGCAGATGCTCGGTCATGCTGATATCAGCTCAACGCAGCTCTATTCCCAGATCGTGAAGAAGAATATTAAACAGCAATATAACCAGGCTCATCCGAAAGCGTCTAATGAGGTGTAATGGGATTACCGGGTGTGGAAACACGTTTCTCCCTGAGAAAGTCCTGCGGGGAGGAAGAACCGGACAGATCATGTGGCATGACTGTCCGGTTCTTCTATTCTTTTGACTTTCTTTTTCCTTCCAGAGCGGCTCCTGCGGGCTGGACTGGCTTTTGCCTGGTATTTCTTCTTTATCTCCTCATCGGCGGTATACAGCATTCTGTTTGACCGCCAGAGACCGTCCTCATCCTGGTGGATTCGGATGCGGCAGAGATAAGAACCGTGTTGGGGACAGCTGGCCATCGCCATATAGCGGTGATTGCCCTGGTTGATCCAGCGTGCCCGGCCCAGGTCCGCGGAGCACACAGGACAGACTGCTCTCGAATGGCTGACAGCCTTCCACAGACTCTCCCGGCTGGGATTACCTGATGAGACGGTGTGGCTGATGGGCGCCTGCCCTCTGTAGCAGATCTTTCGGCTCAGATCGCTTTGGTGGTTCTGGTAAAGGGCCAGTCCCCGGGTCAGATCCAGCCGGGAACATACGAGGGCGGTGTTATAGGCATCTCCCAGTGCATCGTGAGCCGAGCGTGTCTGCTCGATCCCAAAATGCTCCATAGCTGTCTCCAGGGACTTCTGGTTGTGGTCTTCGTCCTCCGTGAGAATATTGTATATAACCTGCAGGTTGATCCATTTTCCCATCCAATCAATGTCCAGATCGTGAATAATACAGTTCTGTTCCATTATCCCGCTGTCATCAAATCCCCAGGTCATGAAGGTGCAGTCCGGTCCACACCAGGAGAGGAACTTTTTCAGCGCTTTGGGAAAGGAAAGGGCGTGGGACAGCACGTTGCTGTCAATTCCCGTGAGTGCTTTGACCTTATAGTGCATTTTCTTAAACCAGACGGGGTTAACATAGCACCGAAACTCCTCGCCGGGGGTCAGGTCGCTGTTCAGCTTCACAGCGCCGATTTCTATGATTTCACCCCGCAGATGGATGGGCAGATGATTGAATACAGGAGAGGTCGAACTCATAGCCTGGTTCCATTCCAGGTCAACGATGATATAGGACATGGGAGGATTCCTTCCTGGCACGACAGTAATACAACACTCATATTGTAACATACCCGGAGGTATTTTACAATATTTTACCTGCGCTTGATTGGGCTGCTCTGTCAGTGGCCTCAGGCAGTCGGCTGGCGGGAGGCAGTCGGCTGGCGGGAGGCGGGGGATCCCCTGGGCCGGGCAGAGGGTGCTTTTCGAATTGCATCCGTATCCTGGAAGCAACAGAGGGCACCTCCCTGTCCCCGGAGACGAATACCGGGGGAATTTTCCAAAAGGACGGGAAGATGACAGCTCCGAGGCAGACAAATCCAGATTTTACTGAAAAAAAGAGGATACCATGAAGGACTTTACACCGCAGACTCTTGCCCGGATCACGGGGGGCACCGTCGTGGGAACTCTTCCGGACGAGGAGATCTCCTTTGTCACCCTGGACAGTCGGGAAGCGGCGGAGGGATGCCTTTTCGCGGCAATCGCTGGAAGTCAGGTGGACGGACACAACTTCATGGCGCAGGTAGCCCGGCAGGGAGCCGCCTGCGTTCTGTGTTCCCGGCCTGTACCCTGTCCGGCAGCGCAGATTGTGGTGGAGGATGTGCCGGCGGCACTGGGAGTGGCAGCTCGCTGGTACCGTTCCCGCTTTTCCATTCCGTTTATCGGCGTCACCGGCTCCGTGGGCAAGACCACAGCGAAGGAAATGATCGCCTCGATTCTGTCCGTGAAATACAGCACCCTGCGCACGGAGAAAAATTTCAATAATGAGCTGGGAGTGCCGCTGACGCTTTTCAAGCTGCGGGAGGACCATGAGGCTGCGGTGGTGGAGATGGGGATCTCGAATTTCGGGGAGATGACCCGCCTGACCCGCATGGTGAAGCCGGATATAGGGGTATTTACCCTGATCGGCGACGCGCACCTGGAGTTTCTGGGAGACAGGCAGGGAGTACTGCGCGCCAAAAGCGAAATAGTGGAGGGAATTCCCCCGGAGGGAGTGGTGATTGTCAACGGAGACGATCCACTCCTGAAAAACGCTTCCCTGGGACGGGAAAAAGTGACTTTTGGCCTGGGGCGAGACTGTGCGGTAAGAGCTCTTTCTCCGGAGGTGGAGGGAACCCAGGCGATGCGGTGCGTGATTGTGTGCGGACAGAGGAAAATCCAGGCGCGGATTCCAGCCTATGGGGAGCATATGCTCTACGCGGCCCTGGCGGGGGCTGCGGTAGGCCTGCGGATGGGCCTTTCGGACGAGGAGATTGCCCAGGGAATCGATCACTACCGGACAGTGGGCAGCCGGGGCCGTCTGGTAGACACAGGGCGCATCCTAATACTGGACGACTGTTACAACGCCAATCCCACCAGTGTCCGTAGCGCGTTGGCGGATCTACGCCGCCTGCCGGGCCGTCATGTGGCAGTCCTGGGGGATATGCGGGAACTGGGAGAGAACAGCGCCCGTCTGCATCGGCAGATCGGGGAGGAGGCGGCTGCGGTCTGTGAGCTGGTTCTGACCTGCGGACCGGAGTCGGGACCTATGGCGGAGGGAGCAGGAGAAAAAGGCACATGGTTTCCAGACCGGGAGCAGCTGCTCCAGGCGTTGCCGGTATTGATTCAGGAGAGCGATACGGTGCTGGTAAAAGCCAGCCGTGCTATGGGTTTTGAGAAGGTGGTGGAACAGCTGCAGCAGGAGATGGGACAAGATTGACATTCCTGCGAGGGGAAAGCTCTGGCGATTCCAGAAAAGTCCGCCATTCGGCGGGCCCTATTCTTTGAGGGCCTGCCAAAAGCCCAAAATAAAAAAATTACCATACCATGTAAAATTTGCTTGGTAGACCACCGTACGCTTTGTAAATTCTTTATGTAGACAAGACAGAGTTCATTATTGGGGAGAATTCCGACTCCAAGGTCTGCTGAGACCTCTAATGTAAAATTCTTTTGTAAACCAATGTAAAAGTTTCTTACCGAGTCATGTGAAAAATGCTTACCGAACAATGTAAAATTTCCTCACCATGCGATGTAAAAATTAGTACAACATGTGCAAATAGTCCTCGTGCCAGAGCTTGCGCCTTCTGGCAACGGGAGAAGCTCCCATTGAGATCATCAGGAAATATATTGAAAGAAAAGGTGAGAATTATTGAACATCGGTGCGCAATCAGGAGTTGGGCGGGTGAGCGCAGGCGATAGCGGTCGTCGGTACCGCATGCGGTGCGGAGCGATGCTCGGCTTGCTGTCGCTGGCCGTCATCCTGTGGACGCTGTTCGCCGGGGATGGGATCGGCCTGTCCGACAACGGCGACTTTGGCCGGGTGATGCGGGCGGCCTCGC
>CAZGAM010000162.1:0-3374 GCA_964523685.1 uncultured Oscillospiraceae bacterium
CTGCCCGCCAAAGATTTATCCATAATCACTACGGTAAGCCCTGCAGGAGCCATAGTCTTCTGTGCCCAGGCAAAAAGAAGACCGTACTACTACACATCCACGGGATGGGAGAGTATCTCCGAGCTCATATCGCAGACCAGCGGCGCTTCGGTTTGCGGGACATACTGCCAGGCTGTGCCGTAAATCGTATTGTTGGAGCAGTAATAGAAGTATTTGGCATTCGCAGACAGGGTCAGCTGAGAAGGATCGGGGATATACGAAAAATGATCCTCTTCCGACGAGCAGGCAATATGGACCGTGCCGTATTTTTCGGCTTCTTTCCTGGCAATATTGGAAAAATGCCCGGTCACCGCGTAATCCGCCTCTCCCTCTTCCAGGAAATTCATGGGGACCATGGAAAACTGCAGCGATGCGCCTCCCTGCAGAAAGAGGATCTCATAGTTGTCCGGCACCTGCAGTGCCTTTTTCAGTTTTGCCTTGGTGCTGTCAAATATCTCCTGGAAAAAGCTGCTGCGATGGCTCATTTCCATTACAGACATGCCGCTGCCATGATAATTCAGCAGCTCCCCGGCTGCCCGCTCCAGTGCCTGCTGCGGAAGCACGGACGGTCCCGCGGAAAAGTTGAATACGTTCTCTCTTTGCATTTCTGCCTCCCGAATAGAATAGGGTCTTCCCAGTGGGCAGAGCAGGCGATCCAAGCTCCGCCGTGACGCCCCGGGGTGCACCCGTTTGGCCTTCCTATTATATCACTTCCCGGCTGAAATGCAACTTGATTCCAGATTTCCGAAAAGTCTCTCTCCGTCTGTTCCGGTGATATGTACCGTACAGATCCTTCCCCGCTGGGCGGTCTCTTCCGTCTCCACCAGACAGTACTGGGCACTGTGGCCGCTGTGGTCATTTTCAAAGAGCACTGAGGCGTCCCTGCCGATCCAGCTGCTCAGATACTTCGCCCGCATGCTGCGGATGGTCTTTCCTGCCTCCTGTACGCGTCTGTCCTTCTCCTGCGAACTCAGCTGACCGGGAAGATCTGCCGCTCTGGTTCCCGGCCGGACGGAATAGGGAAAAGCATGCACAAATAAGAAGCCGCACTGCTCCAGAAACGCAAGGGTATCCGAAAAATCTTTTTCCGTCTCGCCCGGAAAGCCGCAGATGAGATCCGCCGTGAGCGCGCAGTCCGGGAAAAAACGACGCAGACGCCCGCACACCTGAAGAAAACAGGCGGTATCGTAGGACCGGTTCATTCTACGCAGGGTACGATCACACCCCGATTGGAGGGACAGGTGAAAGTGCGGGCACACCCGGTCCAGCTCGGAAAGGGCCCTGGAAAATTCCTCTGTGACCACCGTGGGGTGGAGGGAACCCAGGCGGAGACGGGCGGAGGGAGCCGCCTTCGAAACCGTCTTCACCGCCTGCGCAAGATCCGGTTTCCCGGGCAGATCCCTCCCGTAGGAGGCAATCTCTATCCCGGTCAGAACAATCTCGCGAAAGCCCTCTTTCTCCAGTTTTCCGGCCTCGCCGGCACAGTCCTCCAGAGGCAGGGACCGAACCCTCCCCCGGGTATAGGGAATAACGCAGTAAGAGCAGAAATTGTCGCATCCATCCTGGATCTTCAGCATGGCTCTGGTTCGCCCCTCCGCCGCGCCGGCGGGGAGTTTCTCAAATTCCCGGCGACGGAACGGGTCATCAATATACCGGGCCGGGAACGCCTTTTCGATGGCCTCCGCCAGGGCGCGCTTGTCGCCGCTTCCGAAAACAATATCGGCTCCCAGAGCCTGCACCTCCTCCGGCTCCAGCTGCGAGTAGCAGCCGCACACCACCAGTAGGGCCCTCGGGTGGCGGCTCTTCAGCCGGCGGACTGCCTGCCGCGACTTTCTGGCGGCTTCCGCCGTCACAGCGCAGGTGTTTATGATGACCACATCCGCGTCTGACGCGGCTGGTTCATATCCTCTCTGCCGGAGCATGGTCTCCAGCGCCTGCGTATCGTATTGATTGACCTTGCACCCCAAGGTGTATGCGGCATACGTCATGCTCCCCGGAGAGCGCCGCCGTCATGGCGCTCTCCTCCTCCCTTCGTTTTCTGTCCAAAGAGCCGCTTGCCTTTTCCCCTCTACCGGTCTATAATGACAGCCAAATTCATGAATAAGCGGTGATAGCACTCTATGATTTATCTGGACAACGCAGCCACAACGCCCGTCTGCCGGGAAGCTGCCGATGCGGCCCTGGAGGCCATGACCAGCCTTTTTGGAAACCCCAGCTCCCTGCACGCCCCCGGCCGGGCCGCCCGGCAAAAACTGGCACAGGCCCGTCAGACCCTGGCCCAAAGCCTGGGGGCCCAACCGGAAGAGATCTATTTCACTTCCGGCGGCACAGAGGGGGACAATTGGGCCCTCGTGTGCGGGGCACGGCAGCAGCGGCATGTAGGAAAACATATACTGAGCTCCCGAACAGAGCATGATGCCGTACGAAAGACGCTGGATATGCTGGGCACCCAGGGCTGGGAGATCACGCTTCTGGACCCGGACCCTGATGGGAGTATACACCCGGAAGCCGTTGCTGCGGCCCTGCGCCCGGACACAGCGCTGGTCAGTTTGATGTATGTGAACAACGAAACAGGCTCCATTACCGATATTCCCGCCATATCCCGCGTTCTCCGCTCTGCCGGCAGCCGGGCGCTTCTGCACACGGATGCCATACAGGCATACATGAAGATTCCCTTTACAGTCAAGGAACTGGGGGCGGATCTTGTGACCATCTCCGGACACAAGATTGGCGCGCCTAAGGGGATTGGCGCACAGTATGTGCGTGCCGGTCTCCACCTGCCTCCCCTTCTGTGGGGCGGAGGCCAGGAGAAGGGAGAGCGCTCCGGAACAGAAAATATGCCTGGAATCTGCGCTCTGGCCGCGGCGGCAGAAGCAGCCCGCCGGGACCCACAGGCGTCGAACCGGATGCAGACTCTGCGTCTTGCCATTTTGGATACTCTCCGCCCCGCTCTTCCGGATCTCACGGTAATTGGCGGCGGCTCCCCCCATATTCTGTGCCTCAGTCTGCCGGGATACCGAAGTGAGGTGCTTCTCAACGCACTGGATGCCAGGGGCATCTGCATATCCAAGGGCTCCGCCTGCAAGCGGGGCGCCCGCAGCCACGTGCTGGAAGCCATGAAACTGCCGGCCAAAGTGATCGACGGGGCGATCCGGGTCAGCCTGAGCCGCTTCACGACCCGGGAAGAGACCGATGCCTTCTGCCAGGCTCTTCTCCAGACAGCGCGCAGTCTCTGCAAATCTCTCTGATTTCCCCAGTTCCCCATGGATCTGCCGGAATCTCTGCCAATCCCCGGCAGGGTGTGCCTGGCTCCTTCTTGGCGACCCAAGACCCTT
>CAZGAM010000162.1:3384-5180 GCA_964523685.1 uncultured Oscillospiraceae bacterium
TGCGCCGGTATAAAATGACACTCTTTCTGCGGCCTCTTGTCCATGTCCTGCCGGGATCCTGCTTCGGCGTGCTGTACAGATGCTTTTTCCCGGCGGCCCCCTTCTCTGAATGGGCTTCGCCTGCTGCTGTGGAAAAGCGGGCGACAAAGGCGCCCTTATAAATGACGTCCGGCATTTTTCATGCCGGACGCTGATCATCTTTGCAGAGAAATTATTCCTGCACAAACCTGGTGATCTCCGGTCCGAAAGAGCCAGGCTCCGCCGAGACCGTCACCGTGAAATTGATATTCTCAGAATTGCTGAATTCCTCCAGCCAGGAGAGGAAATTGCTAAACTCTTCTTCAGAGGCCGGTCGAATCATTTTAAACAGATTATCAATAAACACATGGGTAATATCAAAGTTTCCTGCCGCGAGACCGCAGATGAAACCCCGCATCAGATCCATTGAGTTGATGCCATACTGAGAGGCATGGACCAGTCGAGCCTGATAAGGTATGTCATAGGTGAGAGCCTTATCCTTCTCTATACAGATCACATCTCCCGTCTCTTCGTTCACGGCCTGTCGAACCAGCTCCACCAGCTGCTTTGTTTTGCCGGTTCCCTTGAGCCCCATGATCACTTTGATCAACCGAACATCACACTCCCTTTTTGGACTAAGGGAATTTTACCATCTTTCCCTGCTGCCTGCAATGGAAAAAATGTTAAAAAGGCATGAATTTTTTTCGAGATATTTTGGCAGCCTTTACGCTCCCGGCTTCCCGAGCATGCGGAACATGTTCTTCTTATAGGCTTCTACTCCCGGCTGGTTGAAGGGATTGACTCCCAGCATGTAGCCGCTGAGGGCACAGCCCATCTCGAAAAAGCAAACCAAATTGGCAAATCCTGCCTCGTCCCGCAGGGGTACGCTGACGCCGATATTGGGCACGCCGCCCGTGACATGGGCCGCTTTCACTGCCTCCATCGCCACATGGGAGATATTGCCCAGGCCCCGGCCTGCCAGATAATTGATGCCGTCCGGATCCCCCATGCTGAAGGGCACTTCATAATCGTTCCGCGGTCTGTCAAAGCTGACCACAGTCTCCAGAAGCATGCGGGGTCCCTCCTGAATATACTGGCCCATGGAGTGGAGATCTGCGTTGTATTCCACACTGGCGGGATAGATGCCAACGCCGTCTTTGCCCTCACTCTCCCCAAACAGCTGTTTCCACCATTCCGCCATGTAGCGGAAGGACGGCTCATAACTTGCCAGTATCTCCACCGTCTTCCCCTTGGCATACAAGGCGTTCCGGGCCGCCGCGTACTGCCAGGCCGGGTTGCTGGGGCTGCGCAGGTCCAGCTCATACAGAGCCTCCGCCGCTTCCCCTACGATTGCCCGCACATCACACCCGGCCGCTGCCAGCGGCAGCAGGCCGACAGCCGACAGGACACTGTACCGGCCGCCTACATCATCGGGCACCACGAAGGTCTCATACCCCTCTTTGTCCGCGATGCCCTTCAGCACGCCCTTCTCCCGGTCCGTGGTAGCATAGATGCGCTTATGGGCCGCAGCTCCATATTTTTTCTCCAGCAGGCCCTTAAAAATACGAAAGGCAACTGCCGGTTCCAGGGTCGTACCGGACTTGGATATGACATTAATGGAAAAGTCCCTATCGCCCAGCCGGGCTATTTTATCATTCAGATCGTCCGGTGAAAAGGTGGTCCCTGCAAAGATCACTTCCGGGCCATTTTTTGGCTGAATCAGTTCTATGCCCGATCTTGCTCCCAGATAACTGCCGCCAATCCCTATCTCTACCAGA
>CAZGAM010000163.1:0-5155 GCA_964523685.1 uncultured Oscillospiraceae bacterium
GTATCGCCGGTGCTATTGCGCAATAGCACCGGTGCTCTTGCCGCGTAATATGCATATGCCGGAAAAGATGAGAAATTGATTATTTTTTCTGAACGTATTTCAGGCAGTCAATCGTAACAGCGGACAGGATGATAATGCCGGAGAAGACAAATTGCAGGTTGGTGTCTACCCCCAGAATGGTCAGGGAGTAGGTCAGTGCGGTGAAGATCAGGACACCGACTACGATACCCTGAATTTTTCCAATACCGCCACTGAAAGAGATTCCGCCCACAACGCAGGCCGCAATAGCATCCGTCTCCCAGCCCTGGCCATAAGAAGCAGAACCGGAGCCTACCATGCGGATGCACTCCAGCCAGGCACCAAAGCCGTAGAGAATACCGGCGATAACGAAGGCGGTAATCGTCACTTTGAAGACAGAGATGCCGGAAACGGCGGCTGCTTCCTGATTCCCGCCTACGGCGTACATGTTTTTACCCAGCGTGGTTTTGTTCCAGATAAAATACATGATGATGATGACGGCTACCGCCCACAGAATGATGGTGGGGAATTTGCCGCCGATCTTTGGCATGATGATTCCCTGAATATTTGACTCAATCGCGCCGAAGGAGACGCCTTTTGTAGCAAAGGTCATTAAGCCGAACATGATCAGCATGTTTGCCATGGTAGAGATAAAGGGATGAATTTTGAACTTCGCGGTAAAGAAGCCCGCAAAACTGGTGAACAGCGTGGTGACGCAGCAGCAGGCTACAAGGGCCAGAATAATGCGGAAGCCCACAGGAATGCCGGAGAAGTCGAAAATATGGCCGAATAGAGCCCCTGTGTTAATGCCTTTATGCATAATCATGGTCGCCAGAACCATACTGGTACCAACCATGCGTCCAACGGAGAGGTCCGTTCCTCCCAACAGGATCAGACCGCCCACACCAAGGGCCAGGAACATGCGGGGAGAGGCAGCCTGCAGAATATTTAAAATATTCGTCATGGTCAGCAGTTTCGTGTGCTTGACTACCGGGGCGAGAATGCACAAAAGGATGAAAACGCAGGTAATTACGATATACAGACCATTCGTCAGCAGGAACTGCCGGATATTAAAGGTATATTTGTAGTTTTCCCACTTCTGCTTCTGCTTCTCTGCAAAGGAGAACTTGGACAGGCGCAGAAGGTCGATCAGATGATACCGGTGCGTGAAGGCGTCATGCCGCCGGTCTTTGATCTCCTGCAGGGTGGCGTCATGTTTCAGTTTGGCATCAAACTGTTTGTTCTTAAAGACATATTTCTCGTCTTTGATTTCTTTCTGGTCGGAAAGTTTGGCAATGTCAGCCTCATGCTGACGCTTTAATTCCGCCAATTCTTCTTCATAGCGCTTGTTTTCCGCTTCTTTCTGTGCGGCGCAGGAGGCGAGGACTTTGCTGTAATACTGTCCATCATAGTTGTCATCCAGGTATTTTGTCGCATCGTCAATCAGCTTTTTGATCTCTGCCTGGTTTTTCTCCTCCACCGCTTTTGCTTCGGCAAGAGCCTTTTTATCTTCGGCGATAATATTCGCCTTTTCCTCTTTCGTATAGTTGGCGTTTTCTTTTACAATGGCGATATGGTTCGTGAGAGCAGTTACCCTGTCGGTACCGTCCACCCGGAGGGCGTTGATCTTCTCTTGAATATTTCCCACATATTCATCTATGGGTGCCAGAAGCTTCTGTTCCTGTTCCATAGAGAGAATGACTTCATTTTGACTGGCCATGACTTGTATTCCTTCCATCACAGATATTTAGCGCTAAGCCGCAGAAGTTCTTCCTGATCGGTTTCCCGGGTGTTTACGATACCGGCGAGATAACCGTTGGACATAACGCCGATCCGGTTTGTTACGCCCAGTATTTCAGGCATCTCTGAGGAGACAACGATGATGGCCTTTCCCATTTTGGCCATTTTTATAATCAGCTCGTAGATTTCATACTTGGCGCCTACATCGATGCCCCGGGTGGGTTCATCCATCATAAAGACCGCCGGATCACGTTCCAGCCACTTTCCGAAGATAACCTTTTGCTGGTTCCCGCCGGAAAGAGCGGTAATGGAGTCTGTCGGGCCCATGCACTTGGTATGCATGACATTGATTTCGTTGGCTGTGGCTTTGACCATCTTATCGCTGGACAGAGCAACGCCGCTCTTGTAGTGTTCCAGATTGGTGATGGTGGTGTTAAAAGTCAGGTCACCTTCCAGAAACAGCCCGGTAGATTTGCGCTCTTCTGTGATCATGGCAAAGCCGTGGTCCATGGCGTCTCTGGCATTGGCAAAGTTCATCAGCCGGTTCCGGTAATAGACACGGCCGGCAGCTCTGGTGCGAACGCCGAACATCGTCTCCAGCAGTTCTGTTCGTCCGGCACCTACCAGGCCGTAGAGACCGAATATTTCTCCTTCCCGCACATCGAAAGAGATGTCTTTCAGGTGGGGAGCAAATTTGGTGGACAGGTTCCGCACAGACAGGACCACCTCTCCCGGGGTGTTGTCCACAGGCGGAAAACGATTATCCAGGGAGCGGCCGACCATGGCAGCGATCAGCTCATCCATGTTCGTGTCCTTGATATCTTTCGTGGTGACCATCTTGCCGTCTCGAAGGACGGAAACCTGATCGCAGATCTCAAATACCTCGTCCATTTTGTGGGAGATATACACAAGGGAAATGCCCTGCGCTTTCAGATTGCGCATCATCTCAAAAAGCTTTTCCACTTCCCGTACCGTTAACGAGGAAGTGGGCTCATCCAGTACAATCAGCTTCGCATCGTAAGAAATTGCCTTGGCGATTTCCACCATCTGGCGGGAAGAAACCGACATGGTTTTCATGGGGGCTGTCAGGTTGACGGTCATGTTCAGCCTTCGGAAGAGATCGGCAGCCTCCCGTTTCATACGGGCTTCATCTACGACGCCCATGGAGTTTTTTGGATAACGGCCCAGGAACAGATTGTCCAGCACACTTCTCTCCAGGCACTGGTTCAACTCCTGATGAACCATGGCGACGCCGTTTTCCAGCGCATCCTTGGGGCCGGAAAAATTGACCTCTCTTCCATCGAAAAGGATGGTCCCTTCATCCTTCTGGTAGGTGCCGAACAGACATTTCATCATGGTCGACTTCCCGGCGCCGTTCTCTCCCATAAGGCCCATGATGGAGCCTTCTTTTACATCCAGATCAATATGGTCAAGAACCCGGTTCCGTCCGAAGGATTTGCACATACCGCGTATGGACAACACAGTTTTTGCTTGTTCGTCAGCCATTGTCACGCCTTTCGCTTTCACTTCTAACAGAGATCTTCACAGGCTGGGATAGAAAGCCGGTGAAGATCAAAAAAGCCATCAGGAAGAGAACTTCCTGATGGCCCTCGTCCCTACAATTGACTTATGTTTGTGGATCCGCCCTTATTGGAGCTTGGAAGTATAAGAAGCGGCGTTGTCGGTCTTGACCATGTTGATGGCAAAACCATCATATTCGCTGGGGTTCGCCAGACGGTCGGTGATGTTCGCTTCGGTCTGGCCGTCGCCTGCAATGTATTCCACTTCCAGGTTCAGGAGCTTGTCGTAGTTCTGAAGCTGCGGCTTATAGGTGGCATTCAGGAAGTTATCCGTGGAGTTAAAGATGTCCAGCCAGACTTTCTTGGCAGGGGCATCCTCTTCACTCAGCTGGTTGCTGAAAGCCGGGTTGGGAGCGGTTGAATCCAGATAGGACTCGTAATTTTCGGCTGTGACCGCGCCATTGAGGGCATAGAAGCAGCGGGTCTCCTCGTCATAGTAATACAGATCTTCGGACAGAACATTGCCGGCGGCGTCTTCCGTGCTGATGCCGGTCATGATGTCGGCGTCATCCAGCGCGTTGCGCATTACGCGGAGCGTCAGATAAGCCTGAACGTCGGCATTCTGGGAAATGGTGCCGCAGTAGCCTTCCGCGATAGCGGCTACGGCATCGCTGTTGGCGTCATAACCAAAGGTGGGAACATTGTTCTCTTTGGACCAGGCATTGAACACCGCCATGCCCATGCCGTCGTTGTTGGATACGACCACGTCAATCTGATCGCCAAAGGCAGCGCTCCAGGTGTTGATGGCGTTGCCGGCGGTGGGAGCATCCCATGTAGCCCCGGAGTTGTTTTTCATCTCCTGAGAAGCAAGCTCACGCACGATGAAGTCGGTGCCGTCAATGGTAATGGAGCCGTCCTGTACGTCGGAAGCGGTGCCGTCAATGTTTGTGCCGATCGGCTGGGAGTCCACATCGTCTATGGTAGCAATCTCGGTAACTCCCTGGGCTGAGTCGGGAACCGCCGTGCCAAGAGCCTTGCGGGCGCCGCGGGTACGCGCGATGGAGTCGTTGTGGCCGACGTCGCCGATGCACAGCACATAACCAATGATGCCGTCGCCGTTGCGGTCAATATCCGCGGTCTGCGCCTGGAGATAGTCCACAATCATCTGGCCCTGCAGTTCAGCGCCCTGCTTGGCATCAAATCCTACATAGTACGTCTTATCATTAAAAGTGAGGGCGTCCATATCCAGCTCGCCGGTCGTGCTGTTGGAAGGCTGGCGGTTAAACCAGATAACAGGCTTTTCGGCGTTGGGGACGTCAGAAGCAAAGGCCGGAGCTGCCAGGGCAAAAACCATAACAAGAGCCAGTGCAAGCGTCAGAAATTTTTTCATTTTTGCTAAAACCCTTTCTTAATATTGTATTTTTCCCCAAAGGAAAGCTACCTACGAGCTCTATTTTATACGTTTCCAACAAAAAAATCAATACATGGAAAGGGCTTTTTTTCACATCTTCCCCTCTATGTCATCTGCTGGATTCCGGCTGGAGAGAAGACCGAAATCCCCCGCGCCGGGAATCTGTCCGTTTCACGTCATCAGGTCCTGGTTCCGGGAGGAGGGGACAGGAGCTGGAAGCGGGAGAAGGGAAAGCAAAGGGCATGAGAGCGCAGGACAGGAGGGGCTCTTCCGGATTCGCCTCTTCCGTGGGAAAGAAAAGGAGAGGAAGCAGGCAAGGGCGGAAGATTTGCCCCGGAAAACCATGCATCGCCCGGCGGCAGGTTCGGAGAAATCGTCTATAGCGGGCGCAGAAAGCGGGAGGTGCGGAAGAGGGCTGGAGTTCCCGGAAGCGGCAGTGAATGGGGAAAATCTGCCAGAGTACGGG
>CAZGAM010000164.1:0-5149 GCA_964523685.1 uncultured Oscillospiraceae bacterium
GCAAAGGCCCTGTATTGGTCTTTCCTCTGTTCGTAGAGCTGCTGAACGGAATTTTTCTGTGACAATGGCCTGCCCTCCAGCGGCAGGCGATCCAGATCCCGCTGCAGCCATATAATGACCCCATTTTGATGAAGAAGAGGATAATTTTCCGCCCGAGTCACGCAACCGCCGCCGGTAGCCAGTACTATTCCGGACCTTTGGCCCAGTTCCGCCAGGATCTTGGTCTCCTGAACCCGGAACTGCTCTTCTCCTATCTGATCAATCATGGCCGGGATTGTCTGGCGGCTTACCTGTTCCAGCTGCTCATCGGCATCCACAAAAGGTCTTCCCATCTCTTCCGCCAGGGCTTTCCCCACCAGCGTTTTGCCGCAGCCTGGCATGCCGATCAGCACCACATTGGACATCTGCCGGGAAAGAGAGGCCAGAATCTGCTGCACTTTTTCATCCGAAACAGAGCTGCCCGCAAACAGCTCCGCGCTGCGCGCTGCCTGGGCTACCAGCATACCCAGTCCGCCGGTGACGGCAATGCCCAGCCTCTCCGCCTCCATCACCAGAGCCGTTCTCTGGGGATTGTATACAATATCCAGCACCGCCTCACAGGAAGGAAATCTTTCCACGGAGACCGGCTTTTCGCCTGCCGCGGGGAACATGCCCAGGGGCGTGGTATTCACCAGGATCCGGGCATCCTGGTGCTTGTCCAGATTCCCATAATGATTTTCCCCGGTGCGGGAAATATTCACAAGGGGCCAGGCGCCCTCCTCTTCCAGAGCTGCTGTCACTGCCAGAGACGCGCCACCGGAGCCAAAAACAAGGGTTTTCTTCCCTTTCAGATCTACCCCCAGATTTCTCACCAGAAACTGGAAGCCGGCGTAATCTGTATTGTCTGCATACCAGCCCTTCTTCGTGCGGAGCAGCGTGTTGGCGCTACCAATTCGCCGCACGGCATCTGACTGGTTCGCGCAGTAGGCAAGCACCTGTTTTTTATAGGGTATAGTCACATTCATTCCGTCCAGGTCCGTGTTCTGCAGGAAAGAAGCCAGCCTCTCCGGTTCCACCTCGTACAGATCATACTCATAGTCCGCCAGAGCATGGTGAATCTGCGGCGACCAGCTGTGACCCAGGCTCCTGCCTACAAGGCCAAATTTTCCGCTGCTCACTGTCCGCTCTCCTTCTCCATGATCTGTTTTTGATACTTCCGGCTAAGTTCCATGATCTTCCGGTAGAGCTCCCCGATCAAAGGCGCTGTCTCCTCTCGGGAGAGGGCCTCTACTTCCGCAATTTTTTCCTGTTCCCTGCTTTGGTCCAGAATCGGCAGATCGTGCTGCTGCTTGTATTGTGCGATGGCGGCAGAGATCTCCATCCTTTTCTCCAGAAGAGGGACCAGTTCCCGATCCACCGCATCGATGGCCCGGCGCGCTTGCTGCAAATCCACTTCAGCACCTGCTTTCCAAAAGAGCGTCGTAGACCGCCGCCGCCGCGGCCGCCTCCACGCAGGGTACCGCCCGCAGAACAATGCAGGGATCATGCCGCCCCTGGACGACGAGCTTCACATTTTTATGGGTAACCAGATCCACACTGTCCTGTTCCAGCCCGATAGAAGGGGTCGGCTTGAAAGCCGCCCGAAATACCACAGGCATACCGCTGGTTATGCCGCCCAGAATGCCTCCCGCGTGATTGGTCCGGGTCCGAATGGCACCGATTTCATCGTAATAAAAGGGATCGTTGTTCTCGCTGCCCTTCATGGCAGCCGCGGCAAATCCCGCGCCGAATTCCACCCCTTTTACCGCCGGAATAGCAAACACCGCCTGGGCGATGCGGTTTTCCATCCCCCCGAACATAGGCTCTCCCAGCCCGGCAGGGATCCCGGTACACTGACATTCTATGACACCGCCCAGGGAATCGCCCCGCTCTTTGGCCTGTGCCAAGGCACCCTCCATCTCTTCGGGATTCGTATATCCCCCAATGGAGAGGATTTGTGCCTCGATCCGAATCCCCTCCCGCTCCAGCAGCTGCAGAGCAAGTCCGCCTGCCACACACAGAGGCGCGGTGAGACGGCCTGAAAACTGGCCGCCTCCGGCAACATCCCGGCTCTCGCCATATTTCACCGCCGCCGCATAATCGGCATGGCCCGGGCGGGGGACCCGAACCAGATTGGCATAGTCCCCGGAGCGGGCGTTTGTATTTCGGATCAGAACCGTAACCGGGGCACCACAGGTGTGCCCCTCTGCAAGGCCCGAGACAAACTCCGGCACATCCTCTTCCTTTCGTGTGGTGGAGTAGGCGCCTTTACCCGGCGCTCTTCTGGCCAGAAAGGCCGCTAGTTTGTCCCTGTCCGGCGTAAATCCCGCGGGCAGCCCTTCAATCGTCACCCCGACAGCCGGGGCATGAGACTGTCCGAAAATGGTAAAACGATATCGCTGTCCATAGCTGTTGCTCATTGTTCCTCCTCCAGGGCTGCCTTTCCGCCCAGGCGGTTGTAATCCTCCCAAAAGCCAGGATAGGACTTGCGGACCGCCTGCGCCTGCATCACGGTGACCGGTCCGGTACAGGCCAGCGCTGCCACGGCAGCGCTCATAGCGATGCGGTGGTCATTTCGGCTGTCCACCTGCCCTCCTGCCAGCTGCGCCGTTCCCGTCACTTCCAGCCCATCCGGCAGTTCCTCGGCCTGCCCTCCCAGGTTTCGAAGCATAGCCGCTGTAGAAGCCAGCCGGTCGCTCTCCTTGAGCCGAAGCCGCCCGGCGTTGATAAAACGGGTAGTTCCCGGTGTCACCGCGGCTTGAACACTGAGAACCGGTACCAGGTCCGGTATCTCCCGGCAGTCAATCACCGCGTCTCCCTGGGCGATGCGCGCACTCAGCTCCACCACCGCCCGGTCTCCCTGGGGAGATTGATTGTCCAGTCCCGTTACGGTGACGGTCCCGCCGCAGATCCGGCTTGCCACAATCCAGAAGGCACTGTTGGACCAGTCCCCCTCCACTTCCACATACCCGTTCTCCGGACAGGTGTATTGCCTGCCGCCGGGTATCTGGTAAATCGTCTCTTTTCGGGGACAGGGCACGCCAAACTTTTCCAGTGCCTTCTCCGTCATGGCCAAGTAAGCCCCTGACTCCAGGGTCTCCGTCAAGCGGAGGGTGCTGTCCCCCTCCAGAAGGGGCAGTGCAAACAAAAGCCCGCTGAGAAACTGGGAAGAGATATTCGCTGCCATGGTGTACTCCCCCGGAGCGAGGCAGCCGGACACCTGAATGATATCCGGCTCCGGCCTGGTTAGATCGGCCCCATGGCGCACCAGTTCCTCCCAAAGAGGAGACAGGGGCCGCTCCGGCAGCCGTCCGCCCATGGTCAGGCGCGCCTCCGCGCCTAAGGCGCAGACCACGGGGAGCAGGAAGCGGAGGGTAGAGCCGCTCTCCCCACAGGGAAGGGTCGCACCGGTGCGCACCTTTCCAAGGGGGCGCACCGAAAAAAGGCCCTGGCCGTAGTGGATTTCCGCCCCCAGGGCATTCAGGCACTCGGCCGTTGCCGTAATATCCGCGCTGCGTGTCGCGCAGGCGATCTTCGACGGCCGGTCCGCCAGCGCAGCACAGATCAGAAGCCTGTGCGCCTGGCTTTTAGAGGCGATAGACGGGATCGTTCCCTGCAGTTTAGCTGGCTGTATTTCTGCTCTCATGGTTTCAGGCCCTCCTCCATCCATGCCCGTACCTCCTCTGTAGTCAGAGTGAGAAGTTCGCATTCTCCCAGTTTTCGAGGCACCACGAGCCGTATTGTGCGGCCGCTCCGTTTTTTATCCGACTCCATCCGCTCCATCAGCGCATCCAGGGGAATCTCCGTGCGCACCGGCAGGGAGAACTTCGCCAGAACCGGCTCCAACTGCCGGGGAAGGTCCCTGCTGCACAGCCCCTTTGCCGCTGCTGCCCGGGTCACCGCCGCCATCCCTATGGCGACAGCCTGGCCATGCGAGAGGGTGAATCCGCTGCAGGCCTCGACCGCATGGCCCAGAGTATGGCCCAGGTTGAGCAGGGCACGCCGGCCTGTATCCCGCTCATCTTCCACGACTACATCCCGCTTATACTCCACACACCGGGCAATCACCTCTTCCCGCTGGAAGCGGGGCCCCTCCCTGTCGAGGGTGCGGAACAGGTCCTCATCAAAAAGCACCGCGGTTTTAATCACTTCCGCGCACCCGGATAAAAACACCGCCTCCGGCAGCGTGTCCAGGCACCGGGTATCACACAGTACCGCCCTGGGCTGCCAGAAAGCGCCTATCAGATTCTTTCCCGCCGGCAGATCCACCCCGGTCTTGCCGCCCACGGAGGAATCCACCGCCGCCAGAAGGGTCGTAGGCGCTTGGATATACGCCACACCCCGCAGATAGATTGCCGCAGCAAAACCCGTCAGATCTCCCACCACGCCACCGCCCAGGGCGAGGAACACATCCGTCCTGGTCATGTGCTGTCCGGCGGCAAAATTCAGTACGCGCACCAGATTTTCCGCTGTTTTGGCCCTCTCCCCATGGGGCAGGATAAAATCAGCTGCCGCCAGGCCCTCCTGTGCCAGACTGTCCAGGACGGACTTTTTCCAGAGGGGACCCACCAGGTCATCGGTCACAACCAGCACTTTTTCAGCCAGGGGACAGATCTGACGCACGCGCCGGCCCGCTGCCTCCAGAACGCCCGGGCAGATTTCCACCTCATAGCCTGCCGATACAGGGACAGAGACTGTTTTACCCATCGATTTCCTCTTTTCTCCGCTTTCCCTCTTCCAGGAGGTTTTCAAGGGTCTGCCGGTCATTGTCCGCAATCGCCTGCCGGTAAGCACTGAGACTGCGGATCAGGCCGTCCAATTCCGAGAGCATATGATCCCGATTGTCCAGAATCAATTCAGACCACATGCCCGGATTCAGCCAGGCCACCCGGGTAAGGTCCCGGTAACTGCCTGCGGAAAAGCCCTTGTGCCGTGTCGCCTCCGGGCTTTTGATATAGGCATTGGACACCACATGGCAGAGCTGGGAGGTAAAGGCGATCATGGCATCGTGTTCTTCCGCCGAAGCCACGCTGATCTGTCCGAATCCCGCCGGTGCGAGCAGTTCCTTCACCCTCTGGAGGAAATCCGGGTCATCCAGCACCGGGGGAACAATCACCATCGGCGCGCCGTC
>CAZGAM010000165.1:0-5053 GCA_964523685.1 uncultured Oscillospiraceae bacterium
AAATGGTTTCTGTTCGTCGGGCCAGAGGTTTGCCCATGGGTTCATTCCTGTCCCCATATCCGGCTTCCTTCCCATTCCACGTTGCCGTGGACACCCTTGCCTTCGGCTGTATCCTTCCCGCTACCGGGCAGATTCGGGACTTTCACCCGTTAGAAACGTGCGCCGCCGGGCGCACCACTAAAAAGCACCTCGGGGAATTGAACCCTGAGGTGCTTTCTTTACTTTACATCATTTAACCCTGTTGCTTCAAGACGAGCCCCTGTCCGTCGTCCGATTTGGGGCTTGCCGAATACAAGGCTTTTCACCCATTTACGCCGGAGGTTCAGCAGGTACTTCCGGTGTATTGAACGTTTCTGCTGATGGCGGAACCTCTGTCGGCACTTCCGCCGGCGGCACTGTCGGTGTTGGGGTGATCTGCGGTGGGGCGGTTGGCTCTTGAGTCGGCGGCGCTGTCGGTGTTGGGGTAATCTGCGGAGGGGCAGTCGGCACAGAGGTTGTTGCCGGCGGCTGCGTAACAGGGACCACCGTCGGAGGTGGTTCCATTGTCTCCACCGGGGGAGGCGGTTCCTCCGGGGAAGGACTTGGCGAGGCTGTCTCACCGGTTCCCAAACTATACACAGTGCCGCCTAAATCGGGAGCTGGAAAATCCCAATATTCCAATCCTTCGTGGATCTGCTTCATGATTCTCTGCCAGATCCTCGCCGCAGGATTTCCGTAAAAATTCATAATCGCGTTATATTTGTAGCCTGTCCAACAGGCTGCCACATAGTAGCGCGTGAATCCAGTAAAATAGCGGTCAAACTTATTGCTGGTCGTCCCTGTCTTCCCTGCCACCGCCTGACCGGAAATCTGGGCATCGGTGCCCGTCCCGTACAGAACAGCAGCCTTCAAAACATCTGCTATATTTCGGGCGGTATTTTCCTTTACCGCCACGTGGCGATCCGGGGAGTTATCTAGGACGATATTGCCATCGTTATCCAATACATAGGAATACGTGCGGCCTTTCACCATCACCCCATCATTCACGAAGGCGGTAAATGCCTGGGCCATTTCCAACGGTGTTATTCCTTTCGAGAGCTGCCCCAGTGCCAGCGGTGCATAGGAGTAATCGGTAAACATTGCCTGCTGGCTCTCATCCCAGTAATCGCGCAATAAATTTTTAAAACCAAAGCGGTTTGTCAGGTAATCCCAAGAAGCCTGCAAGCCAATCTTATCCAGGGTTTGTGCTGCTACGGTATTCAACGAGGAAACAATTCCCTGCCGGATTGTCGTCCATCCCCAGTAGCCGCCCCCATCGTTATGCGGGAACCAGTTGGGATTTCCCTGCAGGATAATCCCCGGGGCATCATTGACGGGAGTGGATTGGGTCACCACCCCTAAGTCAAAAGCTGGTGCATACACGGCGACCGGCTTAAAAGAGGAGCCTGGCGGCCGCACCAGCTGGGTGGCATAGTTATCGGTAAAACTGCCCTCTTTCACACCGGTATCCCCGGCCAGCCCTACAATGCTGCCATCCGCCGGATTGATAATGACAATGGCTGAACTGAGTTTCTGCCCTGACTGGTTGCTCGATGGCTGCGGAAGTTCTCCCACATTCTGGTAAACCGCATCAATGATCCCCTGAATGCGCTGATCCATACAGCAGTAAATCGTATATCCGCCATTATAGATCAAATACTCCGCTGCATCTTCCGTTATGCCCTTGGCTTCTGCCAGGTCTTCTGTAAGGGCCCATACCAGGGAATCCACATAATAGCTGTTGGGCTCAAAGGTCCGCTCTTCGCCTATATTCCGCTTAAAGACAAGATCTTCCTCCTTGGCTGAAACATACTCCTCATAGGTAATATATCCCTGATCATACATTTCAAACAAAATGGTTTCCTGCCGGTTTTTATTTCTTGCCTCACTCTTCGGCCCAATATAGGGGTCATAGAGAGAGGGATTATTGGTAATTCCGATGAGACTGGCACACTCTGCCAGATCCAGATCCCACACTTCTTTATTGAAATATTCCCTCGCAGCAGAACCCACACCGTAGCAGCCTTCTCCAAGGTAGATCTCGTTCAGATACCAGCCCATAATTTCCTGCTTCGTGTACTTTTTTTCAAACTCAAGAGCTTGAAATATCTCCAGAAGCTTTCGCTGGACCGTAACATCCTTCTTCCCTGTGATGTTTTTAATCAGCTGCTGGGTTATAGTGGAACCTCCGTAGGTATCCTGCATACTCAGAAACATATTTCCGAAGGCACCAAGCGTTCTCCACCAGTCCACGCCTTTATGCTCATAGAAATTTTTGTCCTCTATGGCAACTGCGGCATGCTCCAGATTCTCTGGTATCTGATCGTAATCGACCCAGATGCGGTTTTCCGTATAATATAAGGTAGCAAGCTCTTCCCATTGATTGCTACCGGTGCTCGTCTCCACCAAAATACGGCTGGACATATTGGATGCCATCTCTTCGGGTGTCAAATCAAGATCTTCCGACAGACACGTTTTTACGTAGACAGCAAAGATACACGCCAGCAGAAGACCAGTAGTTACAAATACCAGCAATACCGTCAGCACCGCTTTGACTGCCGTACGCAGGACAAATCCGGTTCCTGCTGCCGCTGTATCCACCACCGCCGATGCCGCTCTCCGTACCCGCCGCATTTTTCTGCTGTGGTGCCACGATCTGAACTCGCTTGCTTTCTCTTTGATCCAATGGAATATATTCACAACAGCTCCTCCGATTGTTCCCAGCTGTATAAAACCGCACAAACACCTTTCAATGCCTCTCTTATCGCAGAGGATGCCTCCCCTTTTCCAACAAAGGTGAAAAGTGGTTTTTTCTATTATAACACATACTCCTTTAAATGTGTACCCTGTTTGCAAAAGATTTCTGCACTGAACAGCCCCGCCGGGAGGAAACATTTTCTTCACCGGAAAGGTCTCCTGAAACGCTCTCCGCCTTCTTCCGCCGCGATCCGACATAAAGCAGGGAACGCGTTGGACATGGGACCCTAGGCACTTGGCACCGACGCCAAAAGGGAAAGTCGGCCTGGTCCTCCTGGCAGCGATAGGACAATTTCCGCGTTTAACTGGTACTGACAATGACCAGCTGCGCCTCCGGTCCAATCAATATCAGTGTCACCCGAGGCCAAAGACCAGCCGTTTCTCATCCGCCGCTGCCCCGCAGACGGCACCTGGGTGAAGTCACTGTCCCAATGTCCTACCGCCTGCCATCATCTTCCTCTATGGCTTTTTCGGCCTGCAATGACCGGGAACTATGGGAACCATGCGTCTGAAAAGAGTCCCCAAGGCTGCCAATGGATAGCGTATGGTGTCCCGTGACAAGTGACAGCTGCTTATGTGCGGGAGGAAAATACCTGCCGTCTGTCAAATGTAGATTCAATCGCCGATATTTTTTTCTTTCCCCTATTCTCATTAAGGGAGAGATGTGTTATACTGTGAAATTGTAAGTATGAAGGAGATTTTCTTATGGCAAATGAAAAAATGTATGATCTGGCCTTTGAGTTCAAAAAAACTGCACTCTGGCGCCAGATGACAGATGATCAGCTGTTCGCCGTAAAACTTCCTGACGGAGAGATTGGCTATTGCTGCGTCATGGGAAAACTGGGGCAGCATTTGAGCCTGGCTATTTATGTAGGCGAAACCGGCTACAACAGCTACCTTAAGCTTCGAAACAATGACCCTTATAATTTCGACCCTGACGTGGAAGATTTAATGTGCCAGGACTGTCTGCAGTGCTCTTTTGAGGACAAGGACTTACTTTCAGAAGAAGAACTGAAAGAAGTGCGCCAATATGCAAAGCAACACAACATCGTTCTCTCCGGTTCCAATGCTTTCCCGCAATTTACCAAGTATAAACCAGTAAAATTTCCTTGGCGCTTTGATTCGGAAACAGATAACCAGCGCATGTGCATTGCGCTGTCTGCTGCCATTGAACTGAAAAAGTATCTCTCTAATCATACAGCCAAAGAAATTGGATTACTGCCATTCAGTATAAGCAATAATCGGATTCCTCTCCTGTGTTACTCCAAGGATAAGTGGATTTTTGCACATACACCTCTGCCGCCTCGGAAAAAGGAAGAATATCCGGCTCCGGTCTATGAGAACGATATCATGTTGGCAAAGCTGCGGAAAAACCAAAAAGTTGGAACATGGGAGTTCGGAATGGTGCGTGTTCAGGAACCGCTTCAGGACAAAAAAGATGCTGCTCCCTACTACCCGCTGGTGCTCATCGCCATTGACAGGAAAGAGAAGTTCACTTATCCTCCCGTTATAACAACCGGCGATGATGCTGAGGAGATGGTGGATAAATTTGTCAATTCACGTCTTATAAAAATATGTCCGAAGCAAATTTATGTAGATGATGAGCGGTCCTACTCTCTCCTGAAAGATCTGTGTTCAAAAGCGGGAATCCAACTAACACAAAAAGATAGCCTTGCTATGTTGGATGAGTGCAAAAAAAATCTAAAACATGCTTTCTCGGATAAAAATGGCGGTATGAATTCTCCTGATCCTATCGACGTGGAAGATGAGGAAGCGGTTCATTTTTACTTACTGGAATTTTTACCCATGTTCACCAACGAGGAGCTTAGGCAATTAGGTCCTGCTCTACTAAACAAACTGCTGGATACCGCCAAGGCGAATCATTTAACCGATCAAGCGAAAAGGATTCAATCGTTGTTGAAGTGAAATGCGGTACCTTCCTGTCATGCTGCCAATCGGCCCGTATCCAGTCAACGTGTTCCCTCGGTAATTGAGTATTGTACCGGTGCATCAGCCTGATCGCCCCTGAAACCGAAATGCCCCCTCTCCTTGCGGACTGAGATCAGATGTCTGCATTGACTTTGTTTGGGGACTCCTCTATTCCGTTTAAAACAGATTTCCCCTTGCATTTTTGAGTTAGATGCATTATTATAGAGGAAACGGGAGGAAAGAGGGATTTTATGGAAGACGCGTATGGCCCCAACTACATCACCCTGCAGGATGATGATGGGGTAGAAATTGAGTTAGAGCATCTGGAGACCATTCTGTTTGAAGGGCA
>CAZGAM010000166.1:0-5033 GCA_964523685.1 uncultured Oscillospiraceae bacterium
GCTGCCCAATAGGCGGGCACACAGAGAAGACGAACCGGGACAGAAAGAAGCACCTTTTTCCCTGTAAGAACTGGGGCTACCGATCCAACGACGACCATATGGGAGCAGGGAATCTGTATCGCATGGGAATCAACCCCGATGCGAGTGGCAGGCGAGTAAATCGCTTCTGCAAGGGGTTTCAGTTCAATCGTCCCAGGATGGAACGCCCCTTTCGGCAATGCCTGTTGGGGTCAAAGATCGGAGTTGAACGCCGTCAGGCACAAGTTGTTCCTACAACAGGACAGTTACAAGCCTTTTCCCTTTAGGGGATGGGTAGTTGACGATAGGCCCAATTTTACAAAGTCATATTGCGCAGGGAACCAGATGGTACATTTGTACTTGGATTCCAATTTGCAGCAAAAGGAGATACAAAGGATGGCGGGCGCCGACTACAGCAGAACAGAAAACCTGAAGAAGATGCAGTCGGAGTCGACTAAGAGAGCAATCGAAGTCAGAGAACAGGCAGAACAGAAGCTTCAGAGGGAAGAACAATGGCTTCAAGAGGAAAAAGCAAAAGAGATTGCTATTGCAGAAAGCAGCAGACTTCCAGATGGTACGATCACCCTGATTACAAACCGCAAGGAAGATACGGCAGAACAATGCGACCTCTCTTATTATACCACGCAGCGAAGCCGCGAGCAGTTTTTTGATCCTTACGAAAATCCTTTTGCGATTGATGTATCGATATCTTTTGAAGGGAGGTTGTTCCTGGATCATGTTTCCGCCGAGATCACCGCAGCCGCGCTCAATGCCATAGCCGATGCCGGTATGGCGAAAGACTGACGCTCAAGGATACTAGGAAAGCGCTCAGCAATGTCACAGCAGATCGCCAAGGGAACGGTTGGAATGTGAAAAGGATCCAGGAGGTGGAGAACTTCTGTGCAGCTCTGCATTTCAGCTTGCGGGAGATCTTTTCTCCTTTGACTGGAATGAAAAGAGACTTGATTGACATAACAATAAAATGACATGACAGACAACAAACTAATAAATGGAGTATTTTATGAGAAGCGAAGCAATTAAATTATCTGGTTTTACGATTGTCTTAAGTGCAGTCGGATTTCTGATTCGGTGGCTCCAGGATATGCGTATTGCCAATGCAGAAACAGGATTGCCGGCGAATGCGCCTATCACCTGGCTGTTGGCTATCGTACTGATTGCGGTAGCAGCGGTTCTTTTTCTGCTGGTAAAGCATCTGCGTCAGTTTGAGGCGCCGATGACCGGTGATTATGCCCTGAAAGGACATACCCCTGTGTATGGTGCCATATCCTTGCTGCCGGCTATACTGCTGGGCATTGCGGGCCTCGTGAGAGTTCTACATCCGGGAGACGTTCTCTGGACGATGACCCATAGAATATGCGGTGTGGCAACCCTGCTGGGGGCTCTGGGTTCGGGAATCATTGCTGTCAATGCCGCAAAGCCTGACAAGATGGCCAATTGCCGCAAGGGAGCGGTTTTGATGCTCATCTTTGCCTGTTTCTGGCTGATTACCGGCTATCGTGATGCAGCAGGCGATCCTATTGTCTGGAGATTTTTGGTAGGGATTTTGGCAAGATGTGCGGTCCTGCTGAGTATTTTTTATCTTTGCGGATGGTTTTATAATTCACCACATCCCTGGTTGACCATCTTTAGCTGCAATTTTGCAGCATTTTTATGTATTATGAGCGCAATCGACAATAGCACTCTGGCAGAGAGTATAACCTATGCAGGGATGGCGACTCAACTCCTTATATGGGGATTTGTTCCTGTGGAGAATCTCAGGACCAAGGCATTCAATGCAGAGGAAGAGGAGTAGCAGAATAGATTAATTTCTGCTGGTCCTCCCGGTAGTTTTACATTGGACCTTGTGGGACATCCAAAGAACGCATGGAATATGCATAGAGGAGATAAACTATGCCGGGGAAGAAGAAACTGGTAATCGATCCGTCCTGGTGCAAGGGCTGTGGAATATGTGTTGCTTTTTGTCCACGAAATGCCCTGGAACTGGTAAATGAGCGAGTTATGTTGAAAAATGCGAATGATTGCATTTTATGCGGACAGTGTGAACAGCGATGCCCGGACTATGCAGTATGGCTGGAGGATCTGGAAGAATGAGCTCACAAAATGGAGCTGTTTTAATGCAGGGAAATGAAGCCTGCGTAGAAGGGGCCATTGCAGCGGGTATGCGTTTCTTTGCAGGCTATCCGATTACGCCGTCTACGGAAATCGCAGAGCGGTGCGCATTGCGGCTTCCACAGGTTGGCGGTAAGTTTATTCAAATGGAAGATGAGCTGGCATCTATGGCTGCTGTATTAGGCGCATCCGTTACTGGCGTAAAAGCTATGACAGCTACATCTGGTCCTGGATTTTCTCTGAAGCAGGAGAATTTAGGCTATGGGTGTCTGGCTGAGATTCCCTGCGTCATAGTAGATGTGCAGCGCTCCGGGCCATCTACCGGACTGCCAACCAGTCCGGCGCAGGGCGATTACATGCAGGCGAGATGGGGCACCCATGGAGACCATCCGGTGATTGCTTTAAGTCCTTCTTCTGTTCAGGAAACCTATTCCCTCATTATTCATGCTTTCAACCTGTCGGAAAAGTATCGGACACCGGTTATTTTCCTTATGGATGAGATTGTAGGTCATATGCGGGAAGGCATTGTGACGCCCAATTTGAATGATCTCATTATCAACAAAAGACATATCTCTTACCGGGACGGGGCCAATAAGCAGTGCTATGCAGTGGCAGAGGGAGAATACGTCCCCGCTATGAAGCCATTTGGCCAGGGGGAACGTTATAATATAACGGGGCTGGCCCATGATGAGTCAGGATTTCCGACAAATAACCATGAAGTAGCGGGAAAACTCTATAAGCGGCTTATGGAGAAAATTGACCATAATCTGGATGACATTGTCAGAGTACATGAGGACGGCATGGACGACGCCGATACAGCCGTCATATGTTTTGGAGGAACAACCAGAGCAGTGATGGATGCAATCCTGCAGGCAAGAGGCAGGGGAATGAAAGTAGGGCTGTTCCGGCCAATTACAGTTTGGCCGTTTCCGGAGGCGAACCTGAAAGCGCGCTTATCCGGTCTGAAACGGCTGTTAGTGGTTGAGCACAACTATGGTCAGATGCTGTTGGAAGTGCAGAGAGTGGTTGCTGACAGAATCCCGGTTCAATTTTTGGGCAGGATAGACGGCACATCCATATCCCCGGAGGATATTTTCGAAAAACTATGTCAGGGGGAGGTGTGAGACATGCCAAGCGAACTGATACATAAATTTATGCGCATTGATCATCTGCCCCATATATGGTGCCCGGGATGCGGAAACGGTATCATTATGCGAGATGTGGCTGTAGCACTGCAGAGTCTCATTGATGATCCGGAGGTGAACCTGAATCGGGGAAAAGTAGTAGTTGTGTCGGGAATAGGATGTTCATCCAGAGCAGCAGGATATATGGATTTTGATTCGATCCATACCACCCATGGCAGAGCGATACCCTTTGCCACAGGCATTAAACTGGCCCACCCGGAATTGGAAGTCATTGTTCTCACAGGAGACGGCGACTGCTCGGCAATAGGCGGCAATCATCTCATTCATGCTGCACGCAGGAATATTGGCCTCACAGTTGTCACTTTTAACAATGATGTATATGGGATGACGGGAGGACAATATTCTCCCACAACCCCCAATGGAGACATGGCCACCACAGCTCCGTATGGAAATATAGATCGTCCTTTTGATATTGCCCAGTTAGCGGCAGGGGCGGGAGCCACCTTTACTGCCCGAGGTTCTGCTTACTATGTAAAGGAGACCACAGAATTAATCCGACAGGGGATTCTTCATAAGGGATTTTCGCTCATTGATGTATTCAGTGTATGTCCGACTTATTATGGCCGCAAGAATCACAAGGGCAATGCCGTGGAGATGCTCCAGTGGCAGAAAGAGCATATGGCTCCAGCTGCGACCTACTATGCCCTGAGTGAGGAAAAGAAGAAAGATAAGCTTCTTGTAGGCATACTGAATCATACCGAGTTTCCGGAGTATACGCAGGAATACAGTAAATTGATTGAGCGAGCAAAAGCCCAGGTCGGAAGGTGAGCGGTGTATGAGATATGAGATGCTTTTTTCCGGTTCAGGCGGACAGGGTGTCATCCTGGCCAGTGTCATTGTGGCAGAGGCGGCTGTCGCGGCAGGAATGCAGGCTGTTCAGTCCCAGGCATATGGACCGGAGGCGCGCGGCGGGATGTGCCGGGCAGAGACAATAATCAGCCGCGAGCAGATCTGGTACTCGAAAGTGAGCCGTCCCAACTTTTTGCTGGCACTCACACAGCCGGCACTGGATCAGTATTCTAAGAATCTTTCTGAAGATCCGATTGTCATGGTAGACAATACCCTCACGACACCTGCCTGGCTGAAGACGGAATGTGTGCTGCGGCTTCCTGTTCTGGAAGCGGCCCGAAGTAAAGTGGGAAAAATACTGACAGCGAATATGGTAGCTGTTGGCTCTATCAACAGGGCATTAGGGCTTTTTGATGATAAAGCATTGTATGAAGGAGTTCGCCGGCATATCCCAAAGGGAACAGAAGAGCTGAATTTAAAAGCTCTGGAAGTAGGTGCAGATCTTGTGCCTGGGGAATTGGCATGTGCATTTCATCAGGATCTGGGTTGAGGGGCAAAAATGGCAGAGCGTATACGATGCAAGAAACTGCAAAATAAAGTAATGGCAGCGGAAGAAGCAGCCCTTCTTATTGGGGATGGCATGACAGTAGCTGTCAGCGGTTTTACACCATCCGGATGTCCGAAAGCGGTGCCCCTTGCGCTTGCGGAGCAGGTTCGATCCGGACAGAGAAAACTTCGCATAAATTTGCTCTCCGGGGCTTCCACAGGTCCTGAAGTTGACAACGTATTTGGTGAGCTGGATATGGTAGCCCGTCGGATTCCCTATATTACCAGTACACCAATGCGCAGGGCAGTAAATGGAAACAGTCTGCAGGGCGTCGCTTATTTAGA
>CAZGAM010000167.1:0-4901 GCA_964523685.1 uncultured Oscillospiraceae bacterium
CGCTCGGGCGTTCCGGTAGCCGGAATATTGGGTCCCTGCCATCGGATGGCCCCCTACGAAGGTGAATCCATGCTCTTTTGCCAGAGGAAAGGCAAAGGAACAGATCTCTCTCTTGACTCCTGTGCAGTCCATCACGATCCCCGTTTTAGAAAAATCATCCGCATGCAGACGCAGAAAGTCCATAGTCGCTTGGGGGTACAGCGCGATGAGTACCAGGTCGCATGCAGAGAGGCTCTCCGTCGTGAGCTCCCCGTCAATGTCGCCTGCTAGACTGGCAAATTCCGTGACAGAACCCGTACGGTTCCATCCCAGAACCGTAATATCCGGATTTCTCCGGTAGGCTTTGACCAGGGACCCGCCGATGAGTCCCAGTCCCGCCACGCCTACCGTCATGCCCGGACTGCCTCCAGAACACGTCGAATCTGCTTCATCAGGGTATCAAACTGCGCCGGTGTCAGGCTCTGGGCCCCATCGCACAGGGCGTGCAGCGGGTCATTGTGTACTTCCACCATAATCCCGTCTGCGCCGCAGGCAGCTGCCGCCAGCGCCATAGAAGGCACCAGACTGGCGTGGCCGGTCGCATGACTGGGATCCACCACGACGGGGAGATGGCTCAGTTCGTGCAGAACCGGCACACAGGACAGGTCCAGGGTATTGCGGGTATAGGTCTCATACGTGCGGATCCCCCTCTCGCAGAGAATCACGTTCTCATTGCCTCCCGCCATGATGTATTCGGCACTCATCAGCAGTTCTTTGATGGTATTGGCCAGGCCCCGTTTGAGAAGAACCGTCTTTTTCGTATGCCCCAGTCCCTTCAAAAGCTCAAAGTTCTGCATATTCCGGGCGCCTACCTGGATCACATCCACATCCTCAAAAAGCTCCAGATCCCGGATATCCATCATCTCGGAGACAAGGGGCAAACCGGTTGCCTTCTTTGCCTCACTGAGCAAACTCAGACCATCCGCGTGCAGGCCCTGGAAATCATAGGGACTGGTCCGGGGTTTAAAGGCACCGCCCCGCAGAAGTTCGGCACCGCTGTCCTTCACCGACTGGGCAATGGCGATAATCTGCTCCCGGCTCTCTACCGAGCAGGGCCCGGCGATTACGGCAAAGTGCCCGCCTCCTATTTTAGCCTCGCCGACTTCGATCACGCTGTCGTCCGGATGGAACTTCCGGTTGCATTTTTTAAAAGGCTCGCTGACCCGCTTGACGGATTGCACGATTTCCAGGCTCTCCAGAAGCTCCATATCAATATGCGAAGTATCTCCCACCAGACCCAATACGGTATACTCGCTTCCTTCCGATATGTGAACCTGCACATGCTGCCCCTCCAGCCAGTGGACAAGATGGTCGCGCTGCTCTGCAGTTGTATTGGGTTTCAAAACGGTAATCATAATCATTCTCCTAGCAACTTTGAAATACTTGAAAAGAGGTGCCTCCTGCCTGCGGCAGATCCTCCGGCAAAAAAGACGGCTCCTCCGCTCCCTATCCTAATTCTCCCCGCTTGTCCATCCCCTCCGAAGATCCGGGCGCGGTCTCATGCCTCCCCGGACAGTCCGCCTTCCCGGCCGGCCAACCGCAGCCGCAGAAATTTTGCCGGTAAATTCCATACTGCCTGGACAGCTGGATGGATCGAAGAGTGCCATTTTGTTTTTTAAAGTCAGCGGGAAGCCATTTGACTCCGGTCCGGGCCGCGATTATCTCCCCTGTATGGTTGATCACCTCTGCGTTTTTGTGGGGACTGACCGTGAGGGTAGTGGTGAAGTAGTCATAATGTCCCTCCGCCGCCAAACGCGCTGTCTCCTCCAGACGGAGATGAAAACATACCGTGCAGCGCGCTCCTCCCTCCGGTTCCTGCTCCAGTCCTGCGGCAGCCCTCTCGAATTTTTCCCCCTGCCAGCCAATCTCCCAAAGCTTCAGGGGCCGGTCGAAGGGCATGGCACTCAGCAGCTGCTGCAGCGCAGCTAACCGTCTATGGTATTCTTCCTCTGGCCTGATATTGGGATTATAAAACAGCACCGTCATATCGAACCAGGGATACAGATACTCCAGCACATAGCTGGCACAGGGGCCGCAACAGGCGTGCAGCAGCAGTCGGGGCCGGGAGGAGAACTGGCTGACTATCGTCTCCAGTTCCTTCTGATAATTTCGTTTTTCCATATTCCTCCCCTCGTTTCTGCTTTTCCTCTCGGTCTGCGGCCAATGCCTTTCCCGCGGCACTTTGCCGTCGGGGGAACCTGATCGCTTTTCGTTGAAAAAAAAAGACAAATGATGTACAATAAGATTGTAGATTCGAGTTTCTGGTTGATCCGGGAGGAGAAGGTATCATGGAGCGAAAGAGCAAGCTGAACTACTATCTGGACATTGCGGATGCCGCCAGGGAGCGCTCCACCTGCCTGCGGCGTACCTATGGCGCGATTATTGTAAAAAATGATGAAATCCTGGCAACCGGCTATAATGGCGCACCCCGGGGCCGCAGCAACTGTGTTGATCTGGGCATATGCCACCGGGAAGAGCTGCGAATTCCCTCTGGGGAGCGCTATGAGCTGTGCCGGTCTGTCCACGCGGAGGCCAACGCCATCATCTCCGCAGCCCGGCGTGATATGATCGGCTCTACCATGTATCTGGTCGGCAGGGATGCCCGGACAGGCAAGTATTTGGAAGATACCACATCCTGCTCCATGTGCCGGCGCCTCATTATCAATGCCGGCATTGCACAGGTGGTGGCCCGTCTGGGGGAAAACGACATCCGCATTACGCAGGTAAGCGACTGGATTGCCGGAGACGACACAGTTTTGACGGTAAAGGAAGATCTCAGCAGCACAGAGACGCAATCACCTGCGCAAAAATCTCCGATGCCGTGAGCAGATCCTCCACTCGGATGCGTTCATTGGCTCCATGCATGCGTACATCCTCTTCCGGCATCACCGCCCCGAAGGCCACACCGCCCGGCACATCGTGCACGTACGTTCCGCCGCCCATGGAATAGCAGCAGCCCTTCTTCCCGGTATACGCCTCATAACTGTCGAGCAGGGTCTGGATAAAAGGCCCCTCGGCGGGCGTATAGTGGGGCGGGACCATCTCTCCGGCAGTTTCGTACCCCAGCTGCCGCAAAGTGCTGGCCGCCACGCCCCGGCAATTGGTATCTGTAGCACACAGGGGAACGCGGCAGTCGCATAAGCCCTCCAAGCCAGTCGCGGTAAAATCAATGCGGGTGAAAGAACAGGTCAGTGCCCCCGTCACTTTATCTGCCTGGGCAATTCCCAGTGCTCTGCCCGCCGTATCCCCATGGGGCAGCAGCCGGTTCAGCTCCCGGATGGCTCTGGTAGAGGTGCAGTCCGCCAGGGGCAGAGCGTCCAAGACCCGGATGAGAGCTGTATTGGCGTTGATTCCCGTCTCCGGCATAGCTGCATGACAGCCTTTTCCCATAAGCGTGAGCTTTACCCCGTCGGGATGCAGCTCCGCCTTCACCGTGGTCCCTATTTCCGCGGCGAGAGGCTGGACTGCCGCCAGCACCGTCTCGCAATCCAAGCCTGCCAGCACCGCTGACGCCTCACCGGGCACCACATTGACACGGAATCCTCCGTGCAGTTCTGCCACTCTGGGCACGGCGCTCTCTGGGGACCATTTTTTCCGGAACTGCAGTCTGTAAAAGCCCTTTTCGGCATTACACACAGGAAATTCCGAGTCCGGCGAAAAGGTATAGGGGGCCGGTTTCACCCGCTCATTGTACCAAGCTACGTCGCTCGATCCGTTCTCTTCATCTGTGCCCAGAATAAGCCGGCACCGTCCAGTGAGAGGCAGATGCAGCTGCTGAACACACCGCAGGGCATACAGAGCCGCCATAGCCGGTCCTTTATCATCCGCCACCCCCCGTCCATAGAGGTAGCCATCCTCTTTCTCCACCGGCTCAAAGGGATCTGACTGCCATCCGTCCCCCGGGCCCACCACATCCAAATGCGCCAAAATATCCAGTCTCGGAGTTTCCGGTCCTATATCCGCTGTCATAACCCGATCCCCATGATTGGTCACAGCAAAGCCGCAGCGGTCCGCCAAATCCATCGCCTCCTGCAGCGCTTTTTTGGGACCGGGGCCATAAGGTGCGCCTTCCTCCGGCCTTCCGCTCACACTGTTGATACGGCAAATGGATCGGCAGTCCTCCAAAAACGACTGCCGGTGCTCTTCCATCCAGGATACAATACGGATATCTTTTTCCATGAATTGTCAAGCTCCTTTCTTCCTCCAGGAGAGAACTGCCTGCAGGAAATGATTGTATCAGCAATTGCAGAAAAAATCCACTCCCCCTGCCCTTTTTCTTTGGGTGGGGCAGGTGGATTCCCTGTATTTTCCACTCTCTCCTCCAGCTCCCAAGCGTCCTACTCTGAGCCGGAAGCGGATCCATCCTGCTGGCATCCAACCACATTTTAATGATTTTACAAGAGGCAAAAAGTCAACTGCCCATCCTACTAAAGGGAAAGAGCCCCTGTAAAAAACCAGTTGACTACCCTTAGTACCTTAACTTCCGCAGGTTTGTACTACTGATTATTTTTCTGAGTTTTTTGAATTACCGCACTTGATAATGACTAAGGTGCAGAAGCCGGTGCAGAGGAAAGATGCTCCGTGTAGAATTTTTCTACTAGTGCTTCCCACTCTGCTCGCTGTTTTGCAAACTCTTCCCGGGATGCTTTGGTTGGCCGTCCTCTGCCTCTTTTTGGATATTCAAAATGGGAAATGCCTGCAACATCCGCTTTATGATTCCACAATTGCTCATTTTCTTCTTTCTGTATTGTTTCCGGTTTCTTAGGACGGCCAATTGTCGGCTTCTGGAAATAGAAAATAGGTTCTCCCGTCGCTCTCCTCTGAGCCATTGATGCTTCCATCTCAAGTGTTTTTTTGTTTTT
>CAZGAM010000168.1:0-432 GCA_964523685.1 uncultured Oscillospiraceae bacterium
ATTTTTCACCGTGTTTTGGGGGCTTCTCAGGCCTAGACAGGGTGTGAATAGTAACGATAATAGCGATTTTTAATAGCCTTAATCTCGGTATGTGGTGGTTTACTCTTAGCGAACTCGACCACATATTCAGGTCTTTGCGCAGTCATAAGGACGCCCTCCGCAGTGATATTCCCTAATTTTCAAGAGTTCACGCCTCTTGACTACCCTAATATATTACATTTGGAAGGAAATAGCAAGAATTTTTAAATCGTTTAGCTATTTTGCACAAATAAAACCCCTATCAAAAAATCAGTTCCCCTACTACAAACCGATACAGATTAAAACTCGCTCCTGTAGTTTGCAAGCTTCTTCTCCAAATATTCTCTGCGGCTGCTGGCTTTGGCATAACGGGTAAATATCTCCACAATTTCCTCATCGTTTTCAAAGTGGGGA
>CAZGAM010000168.1:442-4889 GCA_964523685.1 uncultured Oscillospiraceae bacterium
CAATTCAAAGCTCTTCTCTTCTCCGGAAAAATCTACCCGGATTCTGTTCCTGTCCTGTCCTATGACCGTCCCCGTACCATATTCTTTCGAGGTGACCTGCACCTGGAGAAGAGAAATATCCTCGCAGGCGTCACACTCTTTTTCCAGATCCAGCAGTTCCTCCTCCAAGGCACGGATCTTCTCCCGCCGCTGGGCCTCCTTCTGTTCGGATGCTTCCGAAGCTTCCCTGACTTTCTTCTGCCTGCCGGTCCTTGGAATGTCCGCTACCGGAAGTCCCTGGTAAAATCCGTAAGTTCGGCAGCAATACATCAGATCAAAAACCAGCATATGCAGGCTTTCATCTCGATAATGTTCTGATGGCACAAGGCAGCTGAAATGCTTTTCCAGAAGGCTTTCATGTTCTCTCAAAGCCGCAGCGATTTCCTCACACATACGATAGTAGTTTTCCAATCTGAAATCTTGTCCGATCCCTATGGTCAAACCGAATTCCGTATAACGCGCCATCGTCTGTGCTTCTCTGCTCTTGTATACAAAATTCTCTTCCGGGGCGTTGACCGCCAGAAACACAGAGGCGGAATGACGATCCTGCTTATAAGACCAGTTTCCCGGATAATATTTCTGCCGAAGCGCCTCATATTCTTCCAGAAAAGAATCCATATGATCCTGCCGCAGAGAGATGTCTCCACCGTCCGGTGCAAAAAGCACCTGCTCAAACAACTCTTCTATTTGATCCGGTTCCTTTTCCCAGAGTTTCTCGACACCTGTACTGGGATGCATGCGGCTGTTGTCCATGATAGTGGAAAAGCCCTGTCTGGCGCATGCAAATTTCTCCCCAAAGGAGGATAAACTCCCAGCCGGACGATTCCACGCATCCTGCCAGCTTTTTACCGCCTTCCATTTATAAAGTTCATTATGTTCCTCGTCGTACAGCCTATCCATATGCTCTTCATATCGGTTAATCAATTCGTGCAGATTGTCGGTATTCATTCTCTTTTTCCGATTCCCTCATTTTCCAACAAGGTCCATGTCTGCTCTGGAGCAGCGGGACCTGCTTTTTTTCTGTCTCTCCGTACGGAAGGCTGCTTTCGTACACTGACTTCCAAGGAGGAACCATTTCCCTTTGCCGCAGTCGATCCCCTGTATTGACCAGCTTTTCTGCTCCGCAGCTGGCGCAGCCGTACGAGATCTTCTCGAATTCCCGCTCAGAGTCCTGCAGCCGCAGTCTGCAGCCAATCCTGATCCAGAGCCTCTTTGTCTGCCCTTGGGATATGCGTCAGACCACAAATCCCAATCAGCAAAAAGCGGCTGCAGCCCGTTCTGCAAACGGCTAGATTGGAAGCTGCCCTCCCCTGCCTGTGTCCTTCTGACGAAGCCCCCAAAAGATCTGCAGGCACCCTTTTCGACGTTCTCAGTACTCAAAGGTTCCGTCATACACTTTCACAACAGAACCGGTAAGGGTAACAGATCCATGGCTGTAACAGACAATCAAATCTCCACCGGGGAGGACCACCTTCACATCTCTACCGGGGTCACAGAAACCGTTTTCTACCGCTGCCACTACAGCTGCACAGGCGCCGGTACCACAGGCCATGGTCTCCCCGATTCCCCGCTCCCAAACCCGCATACGCAGCGTGGTGCGGTTCACTACATGGACAAACTCCGCGTTCACTCTCTCGGGAAACAGAGAATCGTACTCAAAAGCCGGACCCAGTTTTGCCAGATTGAGGCTTTCCAGACTGTCCTGAAACACAACACAGTGGGGATTGCCTACATTGATGCAGTTAATTTCATATCGCTCCCCGCCAATCCAAGCCGGGTAGGCAATCATTCGTTCCTGCTCTGCCGCGACTGGGATATCGGAAGATTTCAGGCTCACCTTCCCCATATCAGCGGATACGGAACTTACTTTTCCGTCCCTGGTGAAAAGATGCAGTTCCTTCACGCCGCTGGCAGTCTCCACTGTGACGTACTCTTTTTGAACGATCCCCTTGTCATACAGATATTTTGCCACACATCGGACACTGTTGCCGGCCATAACTCGCTCCCGTCTCGGTTGAAGCTGCGCATTTTGGCATCTGCGATCTGGGACTTTTCGATTAGGACCAGACCGTCGCTCCCCACGCCGTAATGCGCCGGACAGAGGATGACACACAGGGATTCCGGACTGCTGATGGAACCGTCAAAGTTCTCCACGAAGATATAGTCATTCCCGCAGCTCTGCATTTTGGTGAACGGTACTGTGCGCCGCTCTTTCCGCATAGCATTGATATCCACCAGCTCCGTATTTTCCTGATTGAAGCGGCTGGCAATCATATCCGCCAGTGCATTGGCTGTGTCCAGGCTCGTGAGGCAGGGAATGCCCAGTTGCATGGCTTTCCGGTGCAGAGCAATATAATCGCCCAGGGTATCATCTTTGACTGCCCCGGTATAGACAATATAACAGAGTTTGCCGCTCTCCATCAGGCGATGGATCTGTCCGCTCTCCGTCGCGTTGGATACAGCTGTCACCTCCACCCCCAGCGAGGCGATGGCCTCAGCCGTACCATGCGTGGCATAGAGGGGAAGGCCCAGATCGTGAAAGCGCCGCGCCAGCGTGAGCACTTCCTGATAATCCTCTGTCTCCACACTGATTAGCACGCCTGCATCGGTCATATCCCGGGGCGGAACCTTGAATCCTGCTGCCGTAAGGCCTTTGAACATCGCCTCCGCCAGCGTGGCTCCCACCCCCAGCACCTCGCCGGTGGACTTCATCTCCGGTCCCATGATAGAGTTGGCATCATTGAGTTTTTCAAAGGAAAACACCGGCACCTTGACGGCAAAATAGGGCGGCGTAGGCGCCAGCCCCGGCTGATAGCCCAGATCCTTCAACTTGGCACCCAGCATGATCCGGGAAGCCAGATCTACCATGGGGATATTCGTCACCTTGCTGATATAGGGAACCGTCCGGGATGCCCGGGGATTCACTTCAATCACATACAGTTCCCCGCTGTAGATCAGGTACTGAATATTCACAAGTCCTCTGGTCCCCAGGGCCAGTGCCAGTTTCTGAGAACAGTCGACCACTCTCTCTCTCTGCCGGTCATCCAGATTATACGGAGGATAGACGGCAATGGAGTCGCCGCTGTGGACCCCGGCCCGCTCAATATGCTCCATAATCCCCGGGATAAGCACCTGCTCCCCGTCGGAGATCACATCCACCTCCAGTTCTATGCCCGGCATATATTTATCCACCAGGACGGGGTTCTCAATTCCCCCGGAGAGGATAGCACGCATATAGTGTTCCGTCTGCGCCCTGTCCCGGGAAATGGTCATATTTTGCCCGCCAATCACGTAGGACGGCCGAAGCAGTACCGGATAGCCCAGCTCCTCCGCAGCAGCCAGGGCCTCCTCCATGCCGTTGACCCCCTTGCCCCGGGGCCGGCGGATTCCAAAGCGCTCCAGCAGCGCGTCGAACCGTGCCCGGTCCTCCGCCATATCGATGCTGTCGGCAGAGGTGCCCAGAATGGGGATGCCAAGCCCATCCAGATACTGGGTCAGCTTAATGGCGGTCTGGCCCCCGAAGGCCACAACTACCCCAATGGGCTTCTCTACCCGGATAATATTCAGCACATCTTCCCGGCACAAAGGTTCAAAATACAGCCGATCGGCAGTATCATAGTCGGTAGAGACCGTCTCCGGGTTGTTGTTGACGATTACCACATCGTACCCCATCTCCCGCAGAGTCCACACACAGTGCACAGAACTGTAGTCAAACTCAATGCCCTGGCCGATGCGGATAGGGCCGGAACCCAGAACCATCACCACCGGCTTCCCGCTGCGGGGAAAGCTCTCCGACTCGCACTGCGCATCATAGCCGGAATAAAAATACGGCGTCTCCGCGTCAAACTCTGCCGCACAGGTATCCACCATTTTATAGTGCATGGGCATGCCCGGTGCCTTCTCCGCGCCGCTGAGGCGGCAGAGCGCTTCGTCTGTATAACCCAGCTTCTTCCCCTGCCGGTAATTGTCCGGCGTGAGACCTTCCCCTGCCAGACGTTCCTCAAAGCGGGCAAGGTTCTCTATTTTCCAGAGAAACCACCGGTCGATTTGGGTGACAGCGTGGATTTCTTCCACATCGATTCCGGATTTCAGCGCCTCAAATACCGTAAACAGCCGCCTGTCGTTTTCCTCTTTCAGCCTCTCCCGGACCGGAGCATCCGTCAGAGGCGGGGCATTGAGGGTATCCAGGGAGATCTCCGCCCCCCGCACCGCTTTCATGAGTGCCATCTCAAAGGTGGAGGCAATCGCCATAACCTCCCCGGTGGCCTTCATCTGGGTTCCCAGTTTGCGGCTGGAGCCGGCAAACTTATCAAAGGGCCATTTGGGAAATTTCACCACCACATAGTCCAGAGCCGGCTCAAAGCAGGCGCAGGTCTTGCCGGTCACCTCGTTTTTCACCTCGTCCAAG
>CAZGAM010000169.1:0-4793 GCA_964523685.1 uncultured Oscillospiraceae bacterium
ACTCTGATTGGCAATCCCGACTATGGTTATGCAGTCTGCTGCATTTTCTTACTACATTCAGTATAATACTATACACATCAGCAGAAATCAAGTACGAAAAAAGCAGCTTCAGAACCTGGTTCTCTCCTGCGGTACGGAGCTAGCGCGTCCCTGTTGGGTACCGCTGTCCGGGAAAATTCAACTTTCAGCTGATATGGTGCAGGTATGCATTTACCTACTATATTCGTCGAAAATTTCACGATGAAATGTTATTGCATAAGACTTATTCAAGCCAAAAAATACATCTGCATACATGACTCCATATTGAAAAAATCCTTCTGATGGTTTATCATAGAAACGAAAGGTATACCAGCATTCAAGGGAGGTACCACGATGAGTGTATTGAACGACTGCACCTACCGAGCTCAGGACTATTTGGGCTGCCATCAAGAAGGAGATTCTACTGTCTTCCGGGTATGGGCTCCGAATGCGCAGGCGGTTTCCATTGTGGGCGACTTTAACGGTTGGGATCCTTCAGACGCCCCCATGGTCAGAGACTGGGAGGGATACTGGACAGGGGAATTGACCGGCTTGGGATCGGGACAGCTATATAAATACGCTGTGACCGGACCAGACGGCCGCCAGGTACTGAAAGCGGACCCTTTTGCCTTCCATGCAGAAACCGGTCCGGGTACCGCTTCCAAAATCTGGAATCTGAATGGATACAACTGGGAAGACTCCCGCTGGATGCAGACAAGACCCACAAAAAATCTTCGCTCTCTTCCCATGAATATCTATGAAATGCACATTGGCTCCTGGCGCCTGAAAGAAGGGGAAACCTTTCCCAACTATAAAAATATTGCGCCTGAACTGGCAGAATACTGCAGGAAAATGGGTTACACGCACATTGAACTGCTTCCCATCACAGAGTTTCCCTTTGTCGGTAGCTGGGGTTATCAGGTGACTGGCTATTTTGCCCCAACCAGCCGCTATGGTACACCCCAGGATTTTATGGCTTTTGTGGATATTTTGCACCAGGCTGGAATTGGGGTAATCATAGACTGGGTAGCTGCCCATTTCCCAAGGGATGAACATGGCCTGGCCCGCTTTGATGGAACACCGCTGTTTGAGTACGCGGATCCCAGAATGGGTGAGCACGCGGAGTGGGGTACACTGGTCTTCGACTACGCCAGTCCGGATGTGCGTGGTTTTCTCATCAGTTCTGCCCTGTTTTTCCTGGAGCGCTACCACGTGGACGGCCTGCGCTGTGATGCGGTCAGTTCTATGCTCTATCTGGATTATGGCCGCAAAGCCGGTGAATGGGTTCCCAACAAAGACGGAGGCAACATCAACTATGATGTAATCAGTTTCTGGCAGCAGTTCAACACGGCGATCCAGGATCGATGCCCGGGAACTTTTACCGTAGCCGAAGAGTCTACCGCATTCCCGCATGTTACCGGCCCGGTCTCGGAAAATGGCCTGGGTTTCACTTTCAAGTGGGACATGGGTTTTATGCACGATACCCTGGACTATTTCAAACTGGATCCCTACTTCCGCCAGTATAACCATGACAAGATCACTTTTTCCATGATGTATGCTTTTTCGGAGTATTATATTCTGGCCTATTCCCACGACGAGGTCGTCCACGGAAAATGTTCCATGGTTCAGAAAATGTCCGGGCTTTATGATGATAAATTTGCCACGCTCCGTGCTCTTTATGGATACCAGTTCGCCCATCCCGGGAAAAAACTGAATTTCATGGGTGGGGAATTCGGTCAGTTCATTGAATGGAACTACCAGCAGAGCCTGGACTGGATGCTTTTGGATTATCCCAAACACCAGGGTATGCAGCAGTTCTGCGGGGAATTGGGGCAGCTGTACCTATCCCAGCCGGCTCTGTGGCAAATCGAAGACAGCTGGGATGGTTTTACCTGGTTGAATCCGGATGACCGGGATCGCAGTTCAATTGCCTTTATACGCTGGCCCGCGGAGAAAAAGAAAGCAAAACCAATTGTCTGTGTGTGCAATTTCACCCCTGTGTTCTATCCGGATTTTGTCATTGGTCTTCCTGCCGACGGGACCCTTACTTCTCTTTTAAACAGCGACGATACCCGCTTTGGCGGCAATGGCATGCGTCTTCCATCCATACAATACGAGGATAAGGGATTTCGGGAGTTTACCCATCGAGCCCATCTCCCCCTCCCGCCTCTTTCTGTACAGTATTTCACCTTCACAGAGAAGAAAACAGCGAAAAGGAAACCTGAAGTCAACAAGGAGAGAAAGAATGCGAGTTGATGAATTCAAAGAGCAGCTGGCCTCTGCAGCAGCCGAAAAAGGTCTGCACCAAGCGCCGAAAATCCTCCTGACCGCGTCCGAATGCGCGCCTCTCGCCAAAACAGGTGGTTTGGCGGATGTCGTGGGAACTCTGCCCAAATATCTCAATAAGCTGGGTTTCGATGCAAGAGTCATGATCCCCTATCACCGGATTATCAAGGAGAAATACGCAGAGCAGATAGAATATCTGTTCAGCTTTTATGTTTCACTGGGCTGGCGGACAAAGTTTGTAGGTGTCAACCGCCTTGTCCTGGATGGGGTGACAATCTGGCTTCTGGAGAACGAGGAATATTTTGGCGGCCCTATCTATCTGCCGGATCGGGAGGGCGAGCAATATGCTTTCTTCACACGCGCAGTATTGGAAAGTCTGTACCGTCTGGACTTTATTCCGGACGTAATTCACTGCAATGACTGGCATGTGGGTATGCTCCCGCTCCTTTTGAAAACGCAATATATAGACTCTGCTCTGGGGAAAACCCATACTCTGCTCACCATTCACAATATTGCCTATCAGGGACTGTGCCAGTTTGATTTTGTACAGGATTATCTCTCTGTGCCTGATGGCTGTCTCGGTTTGATGGAGCGTTTCGGCATGGCCGATTTCCTCAAAGCCGGGTGCGTAATGGCGGACAGAGTGAATACGGTCAGTCCCTCCTATGCCCAGGAGATCTGCACATGGGAATATGGAGAAGGTCTGGACCCGGTCCTGAGTCTGCGGGGTGATGTAATCGGAATTGTGAATGGAATAGACAAAACGGTATGGAATCCGGAAACGGACAGGAAAATCCCAGCCAACTTCACTCTCTGGGATATGGGCGGTAAAAGCGTCTGTAAAGCTACCCTCATGGAGGAGACTGGACTGGAAGTAGCTCCGGACAGGCCCCTGATTGGCATGGTAACTCGTCTGGCTGAGCAAAAAGGTCTGGAACTGGTCATGGGTGCCATGGACCAGATTCTCTCTGAAAACGACTGTGCTTTTGTTCTTCTGGGCAATGGGAATGGAAAATATGAAGCCTGGCTCCGCGGCTTGGAAGATCGCCACCCCGGCCGGGCCTGTGCCTGGATCGGTTATGATGACGATCTGAGCCATCATATTTATGCTGGATGCGACTTTTTCCTGATGCCCTCCCGATTTGAACCCTGCGGCATCTCTCAGATCATAGCCATGGCGTATGGAACCTTGCCGATCGTGCGGGAAACCGGAGGCCTCCGGGATACCGTGACCCCGTATAACCAGTACACTGGCGAAGGCACTGGTTTCACTTTTTCCCGCATGGATCCCTTTGATATGGCAAACGCGGTACACAGAGCACTGGATTTATATGGCACAAACAAAGACCACTTGGCACAGCTTATAAAAAATGCTATGTGTGTAGACTACTCCTGTGACAACTGGGCTTATGAATATGGCAGGCTCTATCTGAGCATGTTCTGACCTTCATACAGCCGCGCCGTTTAACAGCCTCTTTTGACAGACTGCCGCGAAAAATCTGGTCTTAATAAAAATATCAAAACTGGATATTGTTATATACCCAGTTTGTGTTATAGTAGGGGCAACCCTAGTCTAGGAGGCGAATACTTTGAAGCAAAAAAGGATAATGACCATTCAGGATCTCTCCTGTTTTGGAAAATGCTCCCTGACGGTTGCGCATCCGATCATGTCAGCCATGGGCTTAGAGGTCTGCCCTATACCCACCGCTGTGTTGTCCACGCATACTGCAGGCTTCCAGAATTGGACATTCCGTGATCTGTCAGACGATCTGCCGTCTATTGCAAAGCACTGGAAGAGTGAAAATCTCTCTTTTGACGGCATCAGCACCGGCTATCTGGGAAGCACCCGCATGATTGGAATGGTGCAGGAGTATTTTCAGCTGTTTCCAGAAGCAATGAAGATTGTTGATCCTGTTTTTGCAGACAATGGAAAACTCTACACCGGCTTTGATACGGACTATGCCGCGGAGATGACCAAACTTTGTGCGCAGGCAGATGTGATTGTTCCGAATCTCACCGAAGCTGCCTATATGCTGCAAGAACCGTATGTTGCATCCGGATATGATGAGACGTATATTGCCGAACTATTAAAGCGTTTGACGGACTTCGGCTGTAAAACAGCGGTTGTCACGGGTGTCGTATACGACCCTGCCTATCAAGGCGCCGTAGCTTATAATTCGGTGACCCATGAATATTTCCAGTATTTTCGGGAGAATATCAATGTATCCTTCCATGGAACCGGAGATATCTTCACGTCAGCTCTGGCAGGAGCTGCCATACTCGGCAAATCGCTGCCGGATTCCCTTCGAATTGCTGTAGATTATACGGTGGACTGCATCAAAACCACCATGCCGGATAAAGAGGAACATTGGTACGGGGTCAAGTTTGAATCCTGCCTTCCGCAGCTTATTCATGCTGTGAATGGATAATTCCGATCGGGTAGGAGGCTGGTCATTAATTGGCCAGCCGACCTCCCACAGAACCGAGCG
>CAZGAM010000170.1:0-4765 GCA_964523685.1 uncultured Oscillospiraceae bacterium
AGGTTATTGCCAGTTGCTGCGTCAGTTTTCTAACGATTTACTCGTTTTATAAAACTCGAAGTTTAAATCCGGAAGGAGAGAGTCCGAATTCACACAGAATAGTATTTATTGTCGTCGATAGTTTTGAAACTCTTCGGACGAAGGATTACTTCTACCTCGATAAAACGGACTGTATCCGCCAGTGTGTGGGAACAAGGCTGCTTCGTAACTGCATCATGTGCCTGCGCCGTTTTGGCAAAGCACTGACTAGGGCATGGTGAATTGTTTCTTTTCAAAAAAATACGGAGGCAGCAGTGATCTCTTGAACGCCTGCGTATTTGGGAAGCCGAACGCTTCCGGAAACTCCAGGGCACTTACCCGGTTCTGCTTTTGAGTTTTGCGGAAGCCAAGTGAACTGCGTTCAATTCTTTGTAAGACCGAACGCCAAAGGAATCAACAGCATTACGAAAGCGTGTAATACAGGAACGAATCATATTCATTGTACGAAGTCCGCTTTTTCTTTCATCTCTACATATTTAATAACTAGTTGGGCAATGGCTGAGAAATGTGCGCACAATACCTCTTGCAATTTTTAATGGCTCTGCAAGACTTCTCTAGCCATGGCTGTTTAAATATTGTCAAACGGGTACTTTATTCAATCCTCGAGAACAGCATAGTTATGGAGCTCAATGTCATAAGTTAGTAAGCAGACAAGTGAATACACAACCACTTTTTTCAATTCCTGGAAGAAAGCGGTATTTTTTATGTTTAATCAGTGTCATCAAAATGTAAATTAAATGTGATAATATTGTAATCGATAAATCGATAGGATCTTGACACAGGAGACTTCGAAAGTACGTATGGTGGGAATCAACACTTTTTGGCTATCCTTTTTCAATTTCAATCGCGCACAAAAGAAAAAGATTGCATTTCGCTCGCTAAAATGATATATTGTAACTGTATTACTGTAAACGACATTTTTTGAAGTCTGGGCTCTGCTTCAATATGGAGCTTGGCTGTGGTAATGGTTACGACAATTATTAAGTTTATGTTGATATTGACGCAAATCAGCATAGATACAGAAAGACTGCTTGAATTCGTTTTCAAAGGAGCTTCACACCATGAAAGTTACCGCTGTTCACACTTACTATGTTCGTCCCAGATGGGGTTTTGTAGAAATCGAAACCGATGAAGGCATTTCCGGATGGGGAGAAGCTGTTCTGGAGGGCCATTGTGATGCGGTTCTCGCCTGTGTAAAAGAATTGTCGACTTATGTGGTAGGAAAGGATCCTTCCCGGATTGAGGACATCTGGAGTACCATCTATCGCGCTGGCTTTTATCGTGGAGGTGGTGTGCTTATGAGTGCTCTTTCCGGCATTGACCAGGCCCTGTGGGATATTAAGGGGAAAGTGTTTAACGCTCCTGTTTACCAATTGATGGGCGGTGCATGCCGTGACAGCATTCGTATATACTCCTGGATTGGAGGCGATCGACCCGCGGATACCGGCGCAGCAGCCAAAGAGCGGAAGGATGCAGGATTCAGTGCTATCAAGATGAACGCCACAGAAGAACTGCAGATGATCGACAGCTATGAGAAGGTAGATGCTGTTCTGGCCAGAGTGGCTGCGATTCGGGAAAGCTGTGGCAAGTATTTTGGCATTGCCATCGATTTTCACGGCCGTGTTCATAAACCCATGGCTAAGATTCTGGCCAAAAAGCTGGAAGAGTTCGACCCCATGTTCATTGAAGAGCCTGTACTGTGTGAAAACATGGAAGTGTTCAAGGAAATCGCTGCCTGTTGCAACATACCCATAGCGACCGGAGAACGCCTTTTCAGTCGTTATGATTTCAAGAGGCTTCTTCAGGCTGGAGGGGTTGACATTATACAGCCTGATCTGAGCCACGCAGGCGGCATCACCGAGGTGAAAAAGATTGCCTCTATGGCCGAAGCATACGATGTAGCCTTGGCACCGCACTGCCCGCTTGGTCCCATTGCGCTGAGCGCTTGCCTGCAGGTAGACGCTACCAGTTATAATGCGGTCATTCAGGAGCAGTCCATTGGCATACATTATAACGTAGGCAAGGAAGTACTTGATTACGCCATGAACAAAGAGGACTTTACCTTTGTGGACGGCTATATAAAGATGCCAACAAAGCCCGGGCTGGGGGTCGAAGTGAATAAAGAGCTGGTTCTGGAGGAGAATGAGCATCCCCATCAGTGGAAAAATCCTATCTGGCACCACAAGGACGGCTCTGTAGCTGAGTGGTAAAGTGGATATGATACGGGCATCGCACCTGACCAAGCAATATGGCTCTACCATGGCGCTGTATGATGTTAACTTCAGCATAGGGAAAGACGAAGTGGTAGGATTTCTTGGTCCGAACGGGGCAGGGAAGTCAACCACGATGAATATCGTCTGTGGCTATCTGGCCCCCACATGGGGTCAGGTCGTGATTGCGGGAACGGATATGGCAGAAGATCCCCTGCAGGCGAGCCGTCATATCGGCTATCTGCCGGAAATTGCACCGCTGTATATGGATATGACAGTTTCAGAGCAACTATCCTTTGCCTGTAGCTTGCGAGGTCTTCCCTATAAAGGAAAAGTTCTGCGGGATTATATAAGCTCCCTCTGCCGGAGAACCGACTTGACGGAGGTGCGAACCAGACTTATCCGCAACCTATCCAAAGGATATCGGCAGCGGGTGGCTGTCACGCAGCTTTTGGTGGGTGAGCCGGAAATACTGGTTTTGGATGAACCAACTGTTGGCCTGGATCCCCGGCAGAGCAGGGAATTCAGAGATCTGCTGACTGCATTAGGGCATGATCATACCATCATTCTTTCGTCTCACATTCTCTCAGAGATTCGTTCCGTATGCTCGCGGATCTTGGTATTCCGTGAAGGCGAACTTATTGCAGACGGAGAACCGGAGCAGCTGCAGGAAAGTCTGAGTGGCTGTCGTGTGCTTCTGGCAGAGATTTATGGAAATCAGCAGAAAATAATAGCTGCTCTTGAAGGGGTGGAAGAGGTACTGCGGGTAGAGCCTCATAAAAAGACCGGAGAAGAACAATGGATTTATCGAATCTCGCATCGGTCCGGTACAGATATAAGGGCACAGGTATATGAGACACTGAAGTCTATGACCTGCACGCTGTTGACTTTACAGCCACAGGAAGTTTCATTAGAGAGTCTTTATTTGCAGATCACACAGGAGAGGAAAGACGCATGAAAGCAATTTATCTCAAGGAAATGCGTCAATATTTTCGTTCTCCTATTGGATATGTATTTCTGGCGATCTTTGTTTTTATTAATGCATTTTATTTTCTTGTACAGAATCTTCTCACCAGAAATGGGGATATTACGGACTATTTCAGTTCAGTTATCACGTTAGAAATGTTTCTTATCCCCATCCTGACCATGCGCAGCTTTTCTGAGGAAAAAAAGCAGCGTACGGATATATTTCTCTGCACCATGCCCATTCGCCGGAGAGACATAGTGCTGGGAAAATTTTTGGCTGCTGAGACAGTGTTTCTTATGGGATTGGGAACAACGGTAGTTTTTCCTATCATTTTGTCAGCTTGTGGCAGTGCTCAGCCCCTCATAACGCTAGGCAATTACCTGGGAATTGTGCTGGTGATGAGTTCGTTCATTTCTGTGGGTATCTTTGCTTCATCTCTGTCGGAAAATCAGATTGTGGCTGCAATTTTGTCATATGTAATTATTTTTTTATTATGGTATTCTTATGGTTTGGGTACAGCTATCCAAAACGAAATACTTTTGGCCATTCTAAACAAGATATCTATGATGCAATTATATGGCGAACTGACTATGGGTGTAATGGATCCGGCTGCTGTTATGCTGGAACTGGTGGTTACTTTCCTCTTCCTTTTCCTCACGGTATATGTGCTGGAAAGAAAGCGGGGATAGGCAAATGCATCGGGAAAAAGTCGAAAAGAAAACCATTCCGACAGAAATTCTGAAGAGAAATCGGAAAAAACGGATTTCTTCTGCTTTACTGGTAATCCTCACGGTTCTTTTGTCAATCAGTTTGTTTGTGTTGGTCAGTACAGCTGTGGAACGCTTTGGTTGGAAGATTGATTTAACGGAGAATCAGCTCTATCAATTGACAGAGGAGACGAAAAAAATTCTCTCCGAACTGGAACAGCCTGTGAATTTGACTTACTGCGGCCGTGTTAACGGTGCGGACAGAAATATTCAGGAGGTGCTGGAACGATATGAAGCAGCAAGTGAATATATTGTGATAGAATATATGGATCTTGCTGCAAATCCGGCTTCTGTTGAACAATGGTCTGCCCGGAATATTTTTCTTAGCGATGATGGTGTGCTTATTCAAAGTGGCTCTAAAGCACGTTTTGTAGAGTGGAGCGAATTGTATGCTTTGAACGCTTATACGGACGAGGCGGGAACTCAGCGCTATTCTCTGTCTGGATTGCAGGCAGAAGCTAAGATTACAGCCGGCATTGTAGCAGTTACGACACAAAATGAAGAAAAAATAGCCTTTACGGCAGGCCATAGTGAAGACGTACAAGACACACTGAAAGATTTGCTGGCCAACAGCGGGTACGAGGCGGAGCAGGTGGTCCTTGGTGTAGAGGAACTGAGTGAATCTATATCAACCATTCTCATTGCCGGGGCGCGTAGGGACTTTTCTGAGAAAGAATTGGAAATCCTGGACGAATTTATGGTCAGGGGTGGAAATTTGATGGTTTTCCGGAACCCTGAGGTTGCCAGTCGTCCCAACTTGGATAATTATTTGGCTTCCTGGG
>CAZGAM010000171.1:0-2887 GCA_964523685.1 uncultured Oscillospiraceae bacterium
CATCCCGATCGCCATATCGGAGTAGGCGGAAAAATCCAGATAAATCTGCATCGTAAACGCCTCCACGCCCAGGATGATGCCCAGGGCAGGCGTCTCGGCAAGGGCCTTCTGATCAAAGACCAGAAGCTGATCCGCAAGTACGGCACAACCATTGGCCAGCACCGCTTTTTTGGCCAGACCAACGGTAAACCGGCTGATACCCGCGCTGATCTCCCCCGGTTTTGTCTTGCGCGCCTGGAGATCCTCTATCACATCCCGGTATCGGACAATCGGCCCGGCAATACACTGGTGGAACAGGCTGGCATACAGCAGAAGCATCCAGTACTTCTTCTGCGCCTGCGCATCCCCCCGGTATACATCCACCACGTAGGAAATCAGTTGAAACGTGTAGAAAGAGATGCCAATGGGCAGGACAATATTCGGGATCTTCTCCGGAACCCCAAAGAGACTGCGTATATTGCCCAAAAAGAATCCCAAATACTTGAACAGGCCCAAAACGAGCAGACACAACCCCACCGTAGCCCACAGGAAAAGCCGTCGCTGCCTGGGGATATCCGATATCTGGATGCACAGAGCCCCCAGCCAGCAGACGAACACCAGGCCCAGAAGAAGCAGAAGATACCGGGGACCCGCCCAACTGTAAAACACCAGGGAGAAGATCAGCATGGCGATATTCTTTGCTTTGGGGGAAGGCAGATATACCTGCGTGAGCATGTTCGCAGGTAAAAACAAGAAGACAAATAACATGCTTGCAAAAACCAAAGCGAACCCACGCCCCTTTCTTCCTTCTGTACAGCCTTGCGCTGCTTTTTCCTGCGCGGTCAATTGCATGACCTGCCGGAATCCCTGTTCCCGGCTGCCAACGGCTGAGCCCTGCTTCTCTCCTGCCCATCCGCATCCGGCGATGCATGTTTTGTGTATCCTAGAGTCTTTCCATACGGGAAAGCTTTTTGTACCAAGCGTCAGGCGCTGAACGGTGCGCCGCTGCCGCTCTTCCCAATCGGAACCCCATGCTCCCCGGTGGAACGTACTGCGGCATCAGATCTCAGAAAGCAGACTCTCGCCCTTGTCGATAGAGAGTCTTTTCGGTTACCACCAGAGGAATCGGAATATCCCATTCATCCCGGGGTACCGTCTCCAACAGCATGCTCTCCAGGCATACAACCGCCGCGTAAGAGAGCGTCTTCTCAAGATAGCGGTCATAGAAGCCGCCGCCGTGTCCCAGCCGGTTCCCCTCTCTGTCGCATGCCACACAGGGTACCACCAGGAAGTCTCCCTTCCCGGGAGATACCACCTCATTGGCAGAGGGCGGCTCCAGGATCGAATACTTTCCCGGTGAAAGCATGGCCAAGTCCTCTGTCAGATGGAATACCATATTGCCTTTTTCTCCACAGACAGGAAGCGCCAGCCGCTTCCCGTCCTGAAGGACTCCGCGGAGAAACGGCCACAGATTCGGCTCCCGCTCCGTGCTGGCGAAGGCAAACACGGTGGAAGCGTTCCGGTATTCCGCCAGCCGTGCCAGCCTTTTCCCGAGCTCCCCGCCCGCCTTTCGCCATACGTCCGCGGGGATGCCTTTCCCTCTCTGCCGGAGAAGCGCCCGCAGCTTTTGTTTCTCCCCTGTCCGACCCGGAAGGCGGCTATCCACAGGCTGCTGTTCCTCCCGTTCCCTGCCCTGCACTGGCATTTGTTTCCTTTCTGACCCCAACGGCAAGTGCTGGTCGATTCTTCTCAATTTTCTAATTGACAGACTCTCCATTCTGTGTTATGATAACAGGGCACAGGGAGAGATGTCCGAGTGGTTTATGGAGCTGGTCTTGAAAACCAGTGACTCCGCAAGGAGCCGGGGGTTCGAATCCCTCTCTCTCCGCCATTTCCCATCGGTCTGGAGAAGTACCCAAGCGGCCGAAGGGGCTCCCCTGCTAAGGGAGTAGTGCGTGATGAGCGCAGCGAGGGTTCAAATCCCTCCTTCTCCGCCATGACCGGGATAACTGCCGAGAGCAGTTATCCCGGTTTTTCTGTGGTGACTTTCGAAAATGCCTGTACACAATCATCCGACAGGACTATGGCTGATTCAAACAGCTTGCAGCCGCTCGAAAGCCTTGTTGTTCACATCTGCCCGCGAAACATCACGCGTTGGCAGGCTGTGCAGGATGCGTACTTCATTATGTAAACTCCTGGCACGGCGCTGTGCCGGCAGATCCGCCTCGAAACGGGAGGCCAGTATAAAAAATTGCCCCAAAAAACAGGGCTCCCGCGGCGGCGGGAAAGATCCTTTTTCGGCATGACGGGAACCTCCCTGGAGGAGGTTCCCGTCTGAATTGTGTCTGCCGGTACAGGGGCCAGCCGCCGTTTTTTCCAAGCGAGTGGGAAGGCTTCAAGCTTGTTCCTGTCCTTTCCCGGCATCGCGTTGCCCGGGAATCCGCGTATCGGTGGGGCTTAGAGCAGACCGAAAAGCCAGCAGGCCAGAAGGCAGATCCCGCCCACCACCAACAGTGCCGGCACCAGCAGGACCGCATAGGCGGAAATCACCATGGCAAACTTATCCTTCCAGGACAGTTTTACCTCTTTCATCTGCTCCCGGAATTCCTCTTCCTTCTCCGGGTCCGGTCGTTTTATCCGGTTCCAGATCATGGCCGTTTGCTCCTCACGTCGCCTCGCCCGTCTTCCTTTCTACCGTTGTCATTTTCGGAAGCGCAAACAGGTAATGTCCCTCCTCGTCCAGTTTCCGCTGGGGGAAATGGCAGGCCAGGAAATGACCCGGTTCCACTTCCTTCAGCTCCGGCGGCACGGTTTTGCACTTGTCGCAGGCCATAAAACAGCGGGTATGGAACTTGCACCCGGTTGGGGGTTTAATGGGGCTGGGGATATTCCCTTCCAGAAGAATGCG
>CAZGAM010000171.1:2897-4712 GCA_964523685.1 uncultured Oscillospiraceae bacterium
AATCGGTGGTGGGGATGGCGGACAGCAGCGCCACGGTGTAGGGGTGGCGGGGGTCGTTGAAGATGGTCTCACTGTCGCCCAGTTCCATAATATTTCCCAGGTACATCACACAGATGCGGTCCGAGATATACCGCACCACGGACAGATCGTGGCTGATGAACATATAGGTCAGATTCTGCTTTTCCTTCAGTTCCTGCAGCAGATTGATAATCTGGGACTGGATGGACACATCCAGAGCCGAGACGCACTCGTCGCAGACCACGAACTTGGGCTGCACCGCCAGTGCCCGGGCAATGGCGACTCTCTGTCTCTGGCCGCCGGAGAACTGATGGGGATACCGGTGGAGCATATACTCCTGCAAGCCGCACATCTCCATGGTTTTCACAATGTGATCCCGCATTTTCTGCGAGCCGTGCTTATAAAAGTTGTGGGTCAGCAGACCTTCTTCTATGATCTGCCCTATGGTCATGCGCGGATTCAAGCTGGAATAGGGATCCTGGAAAATAATCTGCAGATCTTTCCGGAGAACCCGCATCTCATTGTACTTCAGCCTGGACAGGTCGATGCCCTCATCCCGCATGGCCTCGTACTTGGCGAATTCTGCATTGGCTGCATGCCGGGCTCGAAGCTGCGACAATTGGGCGTCCACCGCCTCCACCGACGCCTGACAGGCGTCCAGATTCTTCCGGGCCTCCTCCATCCTGTTTTTGGCGCTCTCCCGCTGACTGGCGGATTTACCCTCCTCTGCCAGGTCGTCATACTCCATCTTCGCGCTGGTATAGCTCTCTCGGGCTTTGCGCCGCTTGACCTGTTCTCCGTACTGTTTGAGAAGCAGATTGCGGCCGGCGTCGTTCTCATCCACGGCAAAGAAGCCGCCCATGATTTTGACGATATCCATCAGCCGGTCCTGCTCCTCACAGTGGGCCAGGTTCTGTTCCTGCAGAAGAGTAAATTCCGCCTTGTCGACTCCGCCCGCGGCCTCTACCTTCTTATCCAGCTCCTCGGACCGGGCGGAAGCCTTCCGGAGCTTTTCCTTGTATTTGCTCAGGTCCTTGAGGGTGTTCTCCACATACTCCGGGGCCATGTCCGCCAGGGCCGTACCATAGTACATGGTGGACCCGGCGGTCTTCGGGTAGAGCTGCAAAATGACGCGGCCCAGGGTGCTCTTCCCGCAGCCCGACTCCCCCACAATGCCCAGGGTCTCTCCCTCGTAGATGTCCAGGCTGATCTCCTCGTTGGCGCGCACATACAGCTGCTCCTTCTGGAATACAGAGGTCTTCGCCACAGGGAAGTACTTCTTCAGGTTACTGATGGACAGTAATTTTTTGGTGCTCGTCACTGCATCGAACCTCCTTTTCCGGGTAGAAGCACCGGACCAGCTGCCCCTTGGTTACTTCCAGCAGTTCCGGTTCCTCCTCTACACATTTTTGGGTGCAGTACTTGCACCGGGGTGCAAACTTGCAGCCTTTCGGCAGAGCCAGGGGGTGGGGCACCACCCCGGGGATGGGTTCAATCTTCGTATGAATGGCGCTCAGGCGGGGGATGGACAGCATCAGCCCCTCGGTATAGGGATGACTTTGGGGGCAGTTGGAGAAGATGGTCCGGGCCGTTGCCTTCTCCACCACCTGGCCGCAGTACATGACCGCCACATCATCTGCCATCTCATTGATCACCCCCAGATCGTGGGTGATAAAGATAATGCTGGTGCCCTTCTCCTTCTGCAGGTCGTTCATCAGCCGGAGGATCTGGGCCTGGATGGTCACATCCAGCGCTGTGGTGGGCTCGTCCGCAATCAGGATCCGGGGCCGGCAGGCC
>CAZGAM010000172.1:0-1316 GCA_964523685.1 uncultured Oscillospiraceae bacterium
TCCTCGGCGCTGGCAAATTCTCGCTGGGTCGATTAGGAAAAACCAGGGCGCTGCGAAAAGCAATGCCATAATGCTTTCCTCTTCTGTGTTTCCAAGCATCCCCCTCTCCCCGTGGTTGTCGCTTACGCTCCAGCAGTGCTTGGGAATATCTCGAAATAGGCCGGTAGAGGGCCGGACACACAAAAACACAAAACAAAAAACTTGACAAAAAGCCCTGCACGCTTTAAAATTGGCAGCAGAAACATCGCCACATGTTTCTCTTTTTCAATTCTGATGTGAGAACCGTCACCCTGCAGGGTGGCGGTTCTTGCCTTCCAGTGCGATCTCTATCTTGTACCAACAGCAAAGGAAAGAACCGGGCCCCCTAAATAGAAGACCTCCTGTGCTTCGAAGTTCCCTGCTTCTATGCTATGTGCCGGGACGCTAGGATCCTCTTCCTCCTAACTGGATCGCGCAAGATGCCTTTGTGTTTCGGCCTGGGCTGCTGCTTATCTGCAGCCGGAGCTCTGTTTCTGACAGGGTTTCTCTGCTGGATGCGCAGGACACGGGGAGATCTTTCCCCTTTTTCTTTTCTTCTGACGCTGTGGCTCCCCGTCTGCCCGAAAGTACCTGTCGTACTGCCCTGCACCGCGCAACAACGATTCTTCTCACCCCATTGCAAAGGAAAATACCGGGAAATGAACAGCACGAACAAGGACAATCGCTTTCTCGCTGAGGAACCCATCGGGAAACTTCTCTTCCGGCTTTCTGTCCCAACCATTGCCGCCCAGCTCATCAACATGCTTTACAATATTGTAGATCGTATCTACCTCGGTCACATGCCCGGAAATGGGGATTTGGCCCTAACCGGCGTAGGCGTATGTATGCCGATTATCCTGTTGATGTCTGCTTTTGCTGCCCTCGTCGGTTCCGGCGGGGCCCCCAGAGCCTCCATTTACATGGGACAGGGCAACCGGGTGGATGCGGAAAAAACCATGGGGAGCTGTTTCACTCTGCAGCTGCTGCTGGCTGTCGTCTGTACGATTGGTCTGCTCCTGTTCCACCGGCCGCTTCTTCTATCCTTTGGAGCCAGCAGCAATACCATCGGATATGCAAGTTCTTATATGCGCGTCTATGCTTTGGGCACTGTTTTTGTCCAGATTACGCTGGCTATGAATGCGTATATCACAGCCCAGGGATATACCAAAATCGGCATGTTCACGGTTCTCATAGGCGCTCTCAGCAATATCATCCTGGATCCCATTTTCATTTTTGGGATGCAGCTGGGGGTCGCAGGAGCGGCTTTGGCCACAATTCTCAGCCAGGGAATTTCCTGC
>CAZGAM010000172.1:1326-4666 GCA_964523685.1 uncultured Oscillospiraceae bacterium
TGAAGTTTCTCTGCAGCGATAAAAGCCTTCTCCGGCTGAAGAAGGAAACTCTGGCTGTACGGATGGACTTAGCTCTTCCCTGTTTAGCCCTGGGTGTTGCTCCTTTTGTCATGCAGAGCAGCGAAAGCGTCATCTCCGTTTGCTTCAATTCTTCCCTTCTCCAATACGGCGGAGATATTGCGGTGGGAGCCATGACCATTCTTACCAGCGTGATGCAGTTTGCCATGATGCCGCTCCAGGGGCTGTCGCAGGGAGCTCAGCCGATTATCAGCTACAATTTCGGTGCGCGCAACCGTGCCAGGGTAAAACAGGTGTTTCTCCTGCTGCTGACAGTCAGTCTTGTCTACTCCTGCTCGCTGTGGGCGCTGATCATGCTCTTTCCCCGCCTCTTTGCCGGTATATTCACCCCGGATCCGGATCTGCTGAACTTTGCCGCCGGGGCCCTGAGAATTTACTGCGGTGCCATGGGCCTGCTCGGGATTCAGATAGCCTGCCAGATGACCTTTCTGTCTCTGGGAAAAGCGGGGGCATCTACGATTGTCGCCATCGTGCGCAAATTTGTGCTGTTAATGCCCCTGATTTATCTTCTGCCACACTTTCTGCCGGACAAGACAACCGCTGTGTACATGGCGGAACCGGCGGCGGATATGCTTGCTGTTGCGTTCACGTCGCTTCTTTTTTCCATTCAGTTTCGCGCCGCTCTCCGATCTCTGGAAGAACCTCCCTCGAGCTGACAGGAAAGCCCTGTCTCCACGCAGTTACTGAGCGGGACAGGGCGGCAAAATTCAGGGAGAATCAATAACGAGATTATCCAGACCGTTCTTCTCAAATTCCTGGTAGTACTTCTCCTTGTGGCTGAAAAGTTCCACCTCATTGCTGAAATCCATTCCTTCGACTTCCATGTCGCGGGTGGCAAGCTCTTCGACCAAAATATCAAAAAACACCGTATCCTCGTATTCGGCAATGGCATCGTGTATGCCGCCCTCCTTATAAGCCTGAGAGGGAACAGTATGTCCGCCCGCTTTTTCCGAAAGGGACTGCATACCCACCACTTGAGAGCATAGTCCGAACAGCTTCTCCTGCAGTACGTCATAGTCTTTAAGCCGATCCTCACCCCGAATGGAATTCAGGACCCAATCTCCCACATAAACAAGGTCCAGAAGTCTGCGAAACTCCTTCTCAGCCAATTCAATCTTTATCTTCGCCAATCCTCTCACCTCCTAGAATTTTCTTTCCAAACAGATGTCCTCCGCCAGACCCGTGGAAGATGTCTGGTGGCTCATCATGCTTTCTTCCTGTTATTGTAGCACAGTTTCAACGGTCCATTCCATAGTTCTTTTGAAATATTTCCACTATTTTTTAAAATGTTTCAAACTTCTACTTGCCTAAAAGCCCATTCTACTATATTATTATTACCGTAGTCTCTACGAATCTTTCCCGGAGTTTCCCCAGCAGTGCCTGGATCTGCCTGGTTGAAACTCCTTCTATTACTCTCAAAGAGGAGATATGACAGAATTCTGCGGCCAGGCAGCGGAACAAATCAAAAAAGCTTATGAACATGCATGACGTGATCATCTCCATACAAAGCTCTGAAAACAGCCCCCGTCCCCCCTTCGCTTCCAGCGGGTCGGCTGAACTGATCGTAACGGGTAAATACGGTTTTGAAAACGGGGAGAGTCGTTTTTGCTATGAAGAGAGTGATTTAACCGGATTAAACGGGACCCACACCACTTTCTCCGTCAAGCAGAAAGAGATCACCATGCGGCGCGAAGGCACCACCCATGCGGAATTGCATTTCCGGGAAGGAAAACAGGATTATTATCTCTATGAGACTCCTTTTGGTGCCGCCAGCATGGGTCTGAAAACGGATCACATTGAAAACAAACTGGATGAGCATGGCGGAACGATGGAATTTGCCTACCAGCTGGCCTATAACAACGCTCCTTATGAGGTCAACAAGTTCAAATTCCATGTAAAAGAGGCCAACCATGTCTGACTTAATTGAGAACGCCAAAAATAATATTGAACAACTGATTAAAAAGGCGCTGCCTGCGATGGAGAACGTGAGAGGTACTGTCAGCATGCCGAAGAACGTTCAAAAAGCAGATTTCGCGGCAAACTACCCCTTAGTTGGTGCAAAACTTCTGCACGAATCCCCTCTGCAGATTGCGGAAAATCTTCTGGCTGCGATGGATCTGGAGGGCACCTGGTTTCAGAGTGCAGAGGCAGCAGGTCCCGGCTTCCTGAATTTCCAATTGGGTGACAGCTGGTACTCCGCTGTCTTAAATACGATTCTCACGGAGGGTCCTTCCTACGGCAAGTCAGATCATCCCTGTCACAAACGGGTAATGGTAGAATTTGTCTCTGCCAATCCTACCGGTCCCATGACGATTGGAAACGCCCGGGGCGGCGTGCTGGGTGACACCTTAGCCTCTGTGCTGGAATGGGCTGGCTGGGATGTATGGAGAGAATTTTACGTAAATAACGCAGGCCATCAGGTAGAACTTTTTGGCCGGTCTCTGGAGGCCCGGTATCTGCAGATTCTGCATGGAGAGGACGCAGTCCCGTTCCCTGATGACGGCTATCATGGCGAAGATATCAAAGAGCTGGCTCGGGAAATATACCGGCTGGAGGGCGAGAAATACGACCATATGCCTTCCGAAGACCGGCAGAAGGCCATGATCGATTATGCTCTCCCCAGGAACATTGAAAAAATGCGCAGAGACTTGGAGCGTTACGGCATTACCTTCGACAGATGGTTTCTGGAAACCGAACTGCACGAATCCGGATACGTGTCTCAAACGATAGATCTGCTCACACAAGCAGGCTACACCTATGAAAAAGACGGTCAGCTCTGGCTTCGCAATACAGATTTTGGCGCAGATAAGGATGAGTGCATGCGTCGGGCGGATGGCACCTGGACCTATTACGCTGTTGACATTGCCTACCACAGAAATAAATTTGTGGAGCGCGGTTTTGACCGTGTCATTGATGTCTGGGGCGCTGATCACCACGGACACGCGATCCGTTTTGGCCGCACCATGCAGTGCCCGGAGCTGGGTCTGGAAAACCGGGCCCTTGATTTCCTCATTATGCAGATGGTACGCCTCGTTCGAAACAACGAGATCGTAAAGGTATCCAAGCGTACCGGGAAAGCCCTCACCCTGGCAGATCTGCTGGAAGAAATTGGAAAGGATCCCTGCAGATACTTCTTTAACGCCAGTCCTGGGAGTCATCTGGAGTTTGACCTGGACCTTGCGGTGCGTCAGGACAGCGAGAACCCGGTCTATTATGTGCAGTATGCCCATGCACGCATCTGCTCTCTCCTCTCGACTCTGGC
>CAZGAM010000173.1:0-867 GCA_964523685.1 uncultured Oscillospiraceae bacterium
GCATAAGCGGCTGTCCGTCCCTGGCAAGTACCTATACCACGCTGCGGCACTCCTTTCTGAACTCTTTAACAGGAATTCCCGCTTTCGCGGGTATGGTACCCTACCCTTACCCCATGTTCTGGCAAGGTTTCGTATAGGCAGCGCTGTCCCTGGCCTCCGGGACTATTTGACCGCATACTGTAGAGCGGCAGATTAGGATAAACGCCTGCAGGTGCCTATCCATTCTTGCCTAACGTAGTTACCACTGAAGGGTAGTCAACTGGGACTTTTTACAGGGGCCCTTTCCCTTTAGGGGATGGATAGTTGACTCTCATGAGGTTACAGAGCATGGTGGAGACATACATTGCGTCTGACACTGACACCAGCAGTTTTGTCACTGTCACTCTGTGTTAATGACAATTCAGTAAGTCCGGAAAATGACGGGTAATTCTGGCTGGTAGCCGGAACTATTTGACATAAGCTCCAACGTAAATTGTCACCCAAACATCGCTTCTGAGGAAACAAAAGCGATAAACCCTGGAGGTCTAGGGTAGGGCCCCGGCGAGGGTTAAGGGGCTATACTACCTTGGTATCTCGTCAAACTCAGCTCGGCTACTTTCCGACAAATTAGAACTCTCTGCGCAAGTTATAGTCGCTTCAAAGACAGCCTTCGCAGCGACAGTATTGTGCATAGAAATATCGAATAGGCGAGAGTGTGAACTTTACATCATAGGGGTGCTTACCACAAAGAAATTGCCGCTAAATGCTGCTTTCTGTGCTTGGCCAGACAGATGCTGGAAGAATAGCAGCAGGCGCCGAAATATCAGGTTGAATCACCTGCGTTTTCTCCGTCAGCATGACAGCGTATCAGAATGAAAGGTGTTAACT
>CAZGAM010000173.1:877-4645 GCA_964523685.1 uncultured Oscillospiraceae bacterium
TGTGGAGTTGCCGGTGGGATTGTCCTTTATCAATTCGACGCACTGCTCATCGGTAAGAGAAAGGTCAGGACTTTTGCCCAAAATATTCTGCTCAAAGTCATTTGCATCTACAAGCATGCATGGTATGCCGGTTTCTTCCTGGATGCGGCGGCAGACCCCGTTGGGATCCTTGGGAAGCATCATGCAAAAATCCCCATAAACCTGAAAGGATGCAGTATAAAATCCATCAAGCCCTGTCACTTCAGGTCCTGCTATTTCATAAAAAATTCCTTTTTTTCCAAAAAGTTTTCCAATACCGCCTGCAATGGAAGCCCATATAATTTTCAGGGCACCACAGTGGTCGATAGCAAACTGCATTTTCCAGGGATTGTCCACACCGATACCATAGGGACTATGCGAGGCAAACTTTGAAAGAAACTTTGCCAGAACGGAAAGGTGCATATCTTTTTTGTAGATGATATTCTTCTGACAGAGGGAGATGATTTTTTCCGCAACAGATAGGATGTCTCCCGGTTGATAGGAGGGAAGCACATACTTGCGGACCAGTTCACAGTAGTCTTCCCCAATCTCTACAAAATGGGTTTTAATAGCACCGCGGTCGAACAATCCAAAACTTGTCTCGATGGTGAGAGCCTTATTTTCATTTGGAATTAATTTGGATTCCATAAATACTAGGTCCCTCCTGGGAAATTGACATTTGGGAGGCAGGATCCCTGTATGCAAAGACTCTCCTAAATCGGCGGACGGGAGTACTCTGCCGGCAAGGGAACATCTGTCCCATAAAATTGGCACAAGAATACCACAAAAGAAATGGATTCGCAAGATGGGAAGGCTTTTTGGATCCTCCTGTGGACACCACGGCAGGGGGCCCAAAGAAAACCTCCCATGAAGCCAGGCTTCGGGGGAGGTTTACCGGTGAAATGAGCTTACCGCATGGCAATTGTGATATCTGCGACGACTGCCAAAACACCCTGGTTAAACATCTCGCCATGGCAGGTGTAAATTGCTTTTTCCGGTCTTGAGGAGGCTAGTTTTGCTTCCACTCTGACGGTATCAGAAGGGCGGATCATCTTCTTGAAGCGGACATTATCGCACCCCAGAAACAGCGGCGTTTTACCTTGCATCTCCCCTCCGGACATCAGCAAAATATCAACAGCCTGGGCAATGCATTCTATGGAATAAACACCGGGCAGTACCGGATTGCCAGGGAAATGGCCCTTAAAAATTTCTCGGGATGGATCCACAAAAAAGGTCGTCTCTATAGATTGACCTGGCTCCAGATTTTCCACTGTTGTTACCAGCAGCATGGGGTCTCTGTGGGGAATAATCTCTTTTATTTGTTCCTGTGTCAGTTTCATTTCGTTGCGGCAAAGGAACCTGCTCTCTCAGGTTCAGAGAACAGCCGCACTCCTTTCTGAATTTACTGCATATCTTTCTTCTCAGGCAAGCCGCACCGGTTCCAGCCGCCGTCGGTAAACAGAACCTGCCCTGTCACGCCGCTGGCTTCATCCGAAGCCAGGAAGGCAACAGAACTTGCGACCTCGGATGTATCCAGAAAACGTTTCTGCGGCAGTACCAGCATGATAGCATCTACGTCGATAACTCCATCGGCTATGCCCTGCCTTACCATATCCGTCATAACAAAGCCGGGTGCAACACCGTTAATGCGGATATTAAAGCGCCCCCATTCGACTGCCAGCGTGCCCACAAGACCGTTTACAGCTGCTTTAGAGATATTATACGCACTGCGGCGGGTAGTATAGCGCTCAGAATTGCCGGAAGAGATGCACACGATGCTGCCGCCTCCCTGCTCTTTCATATATCGAGCCGCAGTACGGGAAGCCAGATAGTAGGCGCGGAGATTGAGTGACAGAACTTTATCGAAATCCTCGGTATCAAAGTCCGTAGCCCAGTTGCGAATATTGATGCCCGCGTTGTTAACCAGAATGTCCAGCCGGCCATACTTTTTCACGACATGGTCGATTAAGGATAGAATGTCTTCTTCCTTGGACATATCCGCTTCATAGAATTCGATCGGCCCCAGGGGAGAGAATTCTTCCACCGTTTGTTGGCCGCTTTCGACGCCGCGCGCAGCAATCACTACCGTGCAGCCCTCCTCCAGAAAACGCTTGGCAATGCCTTTTCCGATGCCTTTGGATCCTCCAGTCACAAGCACAATTTTCTTTTTAAGTCCTCTCATGGCTTTTTCCTCCTCTAGATGTGAAACTGCTTGCGATCTTATGCAGGTGGAAAAATAAATAAGATTTCAGAAACCGCTGTGAACCGCAAAGGCTCACAGCGGTTTCGTTTTTTATAGAGAAATTACTCCAAAGATTTTAAAAACTCTTTGCCGGCGATATCCGTGTCTATAATGGCCTGGATGAACTTTTCCTTGGAGGGTTCACCGGGAACCTTGTCCCATTCCACTACCGTGGACGCTTTGTCTGCGACTGCCTGCAGATCTTCCTTTTTCAGGCCAATATCTGCCATGGTGACAGGCAGGCCGATGGAATGGTTAAAGGTCATTATCTTTTCACGGGTCTCAAAGTTGTTGTCATAAGTGAGGAGGACCAAAATGCCAAAGGAAACAATCTCTCCATGCAGGTGCTTGCCGCCGGATTCGGGGATGACAGTGGAACCATAGTAGGTGGCATGAGCCACAGAGCTGTTGTAGAAATATTCCTTGCCGTCGTGGGCGATTGTCATATTGGATACGATGCCGGCTGTGATGACAATGTCCAGAATTACCTGCTCCATTTCAAAGCCGACTTCATGGTTGCGCACCTGCTCCAGTGCCTTGGCACTATATTCCAGGAAAGGACCGGTGCAGCATTTGGCAGCAGCCAGACCGAGAATGGGGGTGTGGAACAGCTTGTGTCCACGGGAAGCCAGGTCGGACTCGAATTCCTTGGCCAGAGAGTCTCCAATTCCGGCCCACATCATCTCTACCGGAGCATTGGCGATAATCTCGCTGTTGAGGAAGGTATGTTCCGGACAGCGGTCCATATAAGTGATGTCACGGAAAGTATCGTCCTCATAATACATAATATCAATTGCCGTGCAGCCTGCACAATTGGAGGCAATGGTAGGGAAGGTAAATACGGGTTTGTCCAGCTGATAGGCGGCACACTTCACCGTATCAACAGCCCGGCCGCCGCCGACAGCAAACAGCATGTCTGCTTCCTTCACAACGGGGTTGGCCTTGAGAACGTCTACTGCTTCGTATGTTGCGTTGGGGCCGTACCAGATGGGCTCAGAGATGGTGAAATCTTTTCCTTCCAAAGCGGCTTTAATGCCGTCATACGCCTTGGATAAAGCGGTTTTGCCGCCAATGACAGCGGCTGTTTTCCCATAACGTTTTACTACTCCGTAAATCGCATCATAGGCATCCGGACCAATGGTCCATGCCGGCATGCAGATCGAATAACCCATATTGCTCCTCCTGTTATGATGACTGAAAATCTTGTTGAATGGAAGTTGCTGCGTTTGTGCCGATTCAACATGTTTAATATTACAACACGGCCTCTTATTTGTCAACATGTTTAAATTTCCGCCTGTACGCCCTTTGATTTGCAAGGAGCCCCACCGTGGTCCTATTCGGTAGAATCTCATCCTGTCACAGCGTATGAGGGATCACAAGCAGGTCTTTCGGTGTATGCCTGCCAAAACAGCTGCTGTCTTCTTATATCCCGCCTATTGAGAAATTTGGCTCAGCCTATTGTGTCAATGACGGCAACATGGTTGATTCAAACCAGCAGCATACATTGG
>CAZGAM010000174.1:0-4640 GCA_964523685.1 uncultured Oscillospiraceae bacterium
ATCCATAACTATTCCCTTCCCTCTTGAAGTTCGCAGGCACTTTGTTCGTTTGCTGCGATCATGGCCTTTTCAGGCCATTTCCTCTTTTTCCGGGGCTTCCGGAGTATGCAGGCGCCATCCACGTCGCTGAGCATCCCAGTCCACTCGGACAGGAAGAAGCTTTCCAGCTCTTCCAGAGCTTCCTGTTTGTCCGTCCGGTGGATATCCTCCCCGCCTGCAGGATGGCGGCGTTTGCCAGCTTCTCCCGGTTTTCTCCGGTCGGTCTTATCCTGCTCGAATCCTTTTCTCATTCGAAGGTACCTCCTTACGCCACCGTTCTTTCTCAGCGGCAACTCGCTTTTCCGGGTGTCTTTCTTCTCCTGTGTGCATCCATCATCTCTACCTCCACTGTGTCCTGGCATCCAATGTGATGGATGGCTGTAAGCGCTCACACGCTCGCGCCTATTCGTCTTCCGGTTCAGCTACAGGCTTGAATCCCAATGCATTTCCATAATCCAGTGCGAGCCTTTTATTGTACTTGTCCTCAAACTTATGTACCGTACCACGCAGCTCCCATCCAGATCTCTTCTGCCGACTCCAGGCTGTCCATCATATAATAACCAACCGGCAAGTTCCTTGCGGCTGCATCTTTTTTGTCCCTATGCGCCGGGGAACGGCGGGGTCATCTCCCGCGCTGGTGCCTACGTGCCTGCAGTCCAGCCCTGCTGCGGGATCCGTTCCTGAGAAGGCCGGCTTTTTTCCGCTTCTTTGGGCTGGAAAGCCGCTGCGGGTTCTGCGCAATTTCTCGGTCATCTAACCCCGCTCCTGCTCTTTGCGCCTACCCAGCTGCCGGGACTGTTCTTTAGCGTCCGGTGATCCGCCGGTACTGTGATTACATGGTTGTGTGCCTGCAGGGCTGTGTTTCGTTCCTTACAGTGGCATAATTGTCCAATTTCTTATTATTATGTCTTTAAAACAAAAATAGCCGGATAAAACAAAAATGGCCGGATGACAAAGTGAGCCCTTTCGTCTCGCTCGTCATCCGGCCATTTGGTAGTTCGCGCTGCCCGGGGGCAGCCGACTCCCTTGCTCGGTATGCTGCACGCTGCTAGCCGCAGCGTTTGGTTGTTACTGGTATGGAATTGCCGGGGTGGATGGTAACGATGTTCTTACAGTTGGGACATTTCAGCTGGATCAGAAATCCATCTCCCGCCGCCCCTGCAATATCGCAGGCTCTCTTCCCGCACCGAGGACATTGCAGTCGCCTTATCAAAACTTTCGGGTCATCCATGTGCAGAGCCTCCCGCTTTCTTTTGCTCTTTTTTGCCATTCAGCAATATGCCGTGTTCCGCCAGCCGGACACCCTCCGGCTGCGAGCCGAAGTCCTTTTCCAGGTGCCGCTGCACTATCGACGCAAAGATCGCTCCCACCCAGCATTTCCTTGGTAACTTGAACCACGGAACTTGGCGACATCCCGTATACTGCAATCGTGTGGTGAACTCAGAGGCGAATCCATCACTTCGCCAAATTATCAAATAGATAGATTTTTTCAATTCCTCGCTGTTTTTTCTTTTTAATAGTATTTGCTCATGTTCTAAATCGCGCTATAATGCGCCTTTACTCCATTACTTTATCGCAAGACGCCTGTCCTGTCAAGCCTTAATTGCGTATTCCTGCGTATTTATTTATAACATTTACAAGTTGTTTCTCCAGCTTACTTACATAAATCGAGCTTCCAGCCTGGTAAACGCAGGATAATCGCAGAAATAATGCTATAATCGTACAAAAAGCGCAACATGGTGCAACAGGATTTGGATCTTGCGCCACGACGGACGATCAGAACTGCCTAGAGAACACCCAGGGGCTGACGTCCTCCACTATGAAGGAAAGTCCTGGGACGTGATTTTAGAGTACGGAAAAGACGATAGCCGCAAAGCGCATTGGAACAGGAACAGGGACCGCCGCAAAATATTCAGCTACGATCCTCTTTGAGGAAGTCGAACCAGGAGAGCCCCAACGGGAAAATGAGCAGATGCCGGATGGAAGTTTTGGTCCCCAAAATATAAAAAGTATAAACGGTACGGATGGTTGGATTTCCCGAAGAACCTGCCGGGACTTCAAACAGAAAACGGGGTATACACTCATGGACAGGTCACAGTCAGGTTGAAGATAAACGATATGCTCGAATTCCTGTGGAACATGGATGAAAAAATCCTATGGCAGCCATTGCCCCGGCAGAGACGGGTATGATCAATAGGGTACAGTAGCCCGCAGCATCCCGGCCGGAGGCCCGCTCTGTCTACCGGCGGACAAATGTCCATGGACGGGTAAACCAGCTGCTTTGAGCTGTCCCTGCCGCCTGTTCAAACTACCCAAAAAATTCTGCCGCTCGGGTTTGCAGTCCGTTTTATTGGACACCAGATATGCTATACTGGACACAGCCTATACGGATGGGAAGATTGTACTGTGATAACGTATCAGTTACTCTGCGATTGCGTTCAGAAGGTTATCAAGAAGACGGGTGAATCCGATCCTGCCCGCATCTGTGAACAGATGGACATCCCCGTCTTGTATAGACCTATGGGTACCCGCAACGGGGCTATCAAAGGGTTTTCCCTGGAACTGAAAAGAATCCGAACCATCACGATCAACAGCGACATGCCTGACACTCTCCAAAGAATCATCCTGAGCCATGAACTGGGCCACGCCGTACTGCACCGCAACTGTCAGCCGCAGCCCAACTTCGGCCTGTCCCACTACAATCAGAATTCCATCATGGAGAACGAGGCAAACCTGTTTGCCGCAGAACTGCTTCTCCCGGATGAGGATGTTTTGGAAACTCTCAGCTGCGGATATGACTTCTTTGAGGCGGCCGGCACATTGCACGTTCCTTATGAATTGCTGGATTTCAAATGCAGGATCATGAAATGGAAGGGATACAACATCGAGCCGCCCGTGGCCGTAGGGAGCAACTTCCTTTGCAAAATGCAGATTCCCTGTGTGAATGATCTTTTCTGATACGATTTCAATAGGAGGTGGAACTTCATGCTGCAATCCGTTGCTGCAAAACAGGCATCCATGCAAAACAGCGGTCGAAAACCGGGCAGACCGACGAAAGTATATGTCGCGGTAGAGGTAACCATACGGGAAGATGGGTACATGCTGCCCACCCAAATCACCTGGGAAAATGGGGTGCGGTATGAAATTGACCGAGTCCTGGATATCCGCCAGGCACCGGCCCTTCGTGCCGGCGGCCAGGGGGACAGGTACACGGTGAAAATCAACGGCCGGCAAACCTACCTCTTCTTTGAGCGGTGTGCCGTACAGGGCGGACCCATTATCGGCCGCTGGTTCGTAGAGCGTCGCGGGCAATAGCCTCTTTGGGAGCCTCTGGAAAATCCGGCATGCCGCGTACACTGCTCACAGATTCTGCAATCCAGGCTGACACCTGGAATCTGCGTTGATTTTTGCAGATTGTGTTGTCCCGGCTGCCTCCGCATCACGGCGTATAACAGGGCTCCCTTTGCTCAGCCGCTTTGCAAATTCTTATGTCCTCTCGCCTTCACAATGCTCTATTGGTACCAATTCATACGGAGGGGAAGTGGTGATCATGACTGCTGCCAGTCGAGTGCTCAGATTCAACGTGCGAAATGATAAAGATGCCTTTTGTTTCCTCTTTTATTTTATGACCTGCAAGGTTCTAAACAATAACAGGTGCACGGTTTACCCAACCTGTGCAGAGGATCCCGGTTCCGGCAATATTGCCTATTTAAAAGACGCCATTCCAACGGAAAGAGTGTTTGTAGAAAGGCTGCTGCGTGTATCTCCCGGGGTGGTTACGGCCGATGCTTCCCTTGATCCGGATGGTTCCATACCGATCAGGGCAGAGTATGTGCCCAAATGCTCGTTGCTGGTAAAGCTCTATTTACCCTGTGATGCGGAAGATATACAAAAGAGGACCAGTTTATTTGATGAGCTTGGTGTCATGATTCAAAAACGTACGTGAGAAGAAGATATAGGGGGTAGCAAGCAGAAGATCCTCTGGAGGACATTGAGAATGATGGCTGCATCGAACAAGCCATAGGAGGTCCCTTGTCAAAAGAAGATATCCGAAGCATCCTGGATGGGGTGCCTGATATGTTCGCAAGCGACGAGCTGTCCACGGACGGGAAGACTTACTGCTTTGACGCCTTTCATGGGATATCTGGTCTTCGGTGGCCAGATATCTGATACTTGCAGTTTGGTTTCAAAGACCTATGGTCCTGGAATCGCGGTTCCCATCTGACCGGACAGGTGGGATAAAATTGTCCGGAATAGTCACGGTTTGAAAATTTTTTGTCAAATGGGTTGATAACCGCCCCGTTTCGGCTATAATAATATCGAATATTAAATCGGCCGAAAGGGGAGATGGGCTGTGTATAGAAAAAGACACGCCGAAAAAACTGTGCAGGAGCTGGCACAGATGTTTGGAGCTGTGCTTGTCACCGGGCCGCGACAAGTAGGCAAGACGACCATGCTGAAGAGGGTGACCTGCGAGATGAATTACGTCGCCCTGGACGACCCCATACTTCGGGCAAGCGCCGAGGAGGAAAGCGGAACCTTCTTCAAGGACAATCCGCCGCCTGTGTTTGTAGATGAAATTCAAAAGGCGCCGGCTTTGT
>CAZGAM010000175.1:0-1807 GCA_964523685.1 uncultured Oscillospiraceae bacterium
TTCCGTGATTTAGGCTATTAAAAATCGCTATTATAGTTATGAAAGTTTCAGCAAATATGACCCTGTTAAGAAAAGGTCCACGAAGATTTCAGGCAAGATGTTAGGAACCATTACTCCAGATGGACTTGAACCTTGCAGACGCCGTAAGCCTCGTATCAAAAATAATCCCACTGCGTTTGACAAATACATGGAGAAAGTCAGCACACAGGGAGCCAATATCGTTCCGGAAATTACCACTGGCAAGGAGGCAGAAGAAGTTGATCTTTCTGTTTCGGGTGATGCATCACATACTGAAGGTACAATTTTTCCTGCGGAATCTGCCAATGCAGTAGCGAATAGAGACGATCAAGAGAATGCTGGTGTTGCGTTTCGGGGAGAGTCTGATCAGGTCCCCGGCCAGGAAAGTCTACATGGCGGCCAGTGTGATGGCGATGAAGTAAGTTGGTCAGAAACAAGGCAAGTCTCAGGAGAACAATCCACGCCGGGAAAAGAATTTGATAAGATACACGATGTAGAAAAAGGAACCATTACAGGGAACGATTTAAGGCAGAGTAGTCAGGAGAATGCAGATCTTCCATTACCCGATGAGACGCGGGAGGGTTTCCAGACGGCTCCCAATGTACTTGTACCCGCTTTGAAAGCATGTTCCAACGTAGAAACAGGGGCCTCTTTGTACTTGTACAGCATTTCAAAGAAGATCCGTTATCGCCTTCGCCGGAACTTCTCTGAAAATCACTTCTGGATACTCATTTATACCATAGCGATGATCCGGACTATTTACGGCCCCCGGTTCAGAAGGCTACGCGTCCATTATGTGCAAAGCATACTCTCGCACATTTATCCCGATTTACCTTTTGACAAAGAAAGCATCACGTTGTCTCTGCAATCAATTGGATGCAGACGGCCGGAGATTTCATCCTATATGAAGGAGAGTTTATCTCCAGATAGGATGTTTCTACTGTTGGATGGTCATAGGCTTCTTTCCTTGGCAAAAGATATGCCAAGTGCGGAATGGGGGTATGATTCAAAACAGAAGCATAGCAGGCAGGTCAATCTGCTGTATGTATATGAGCTGGATGAGAACGGTAAAGGCCTTCCGAAATACTACAAACAGTACAATGGCAGCACACCGGATGTTCAGGCTATCTCAGATCTGCGGAAAGAATTGGGTGATTTTAAGGGTGACTTCACGGTGGTTGCTGATAAAGGATGCGTGTCGGAGGAGAACATCGAGGGGTTTGTGTCTGCCGGACTGAAGTATGTAGTACCATTAGAGCGGGGCAACAGGTTTGTTAAAGGCAGAGTGCCAACCCCATCTCCCAAAGAATGGGATGTATCGTTTTACTTTAATGACAGAGCGGTTCTTGCCATAACCTTCCATGAGGAAGACCGTAATGTACATCTGTTCTTTGACTGCAGTTTGTACAGTGAAGAAATGAGAACCAAAGTAGGTCGCGCAGAAAAGGAAAAGGGAGAAAAGTCTACAGGGTTACAGAAAGAAATAGAAAAAAAGCGAAGCAAGTTGGCGAAAGATGAAGCCGCAGCAGAGAGGGCTGCCACAGCGAAAGAAAAGGCTCAGCGGAGGCTCGATACAGCCATTCAAGAGTGCAAAAAGCACAAAGAAAGGGCTGAACGCGCACAAAAAGCACTTGCCGAGGCAGTTATGAAACTCACTTCACTGGACAAGGGGAGTGAAAAATACGACAAGGTAAAAGCGAAAATTGAAAAGCTCTACGCAGATGTAGCCAATGCCTCTAAGGAGGAACAGCAATACAACATCCATCTGGAGGCCACCAAGCGCAGTCTC
>CAZGAM010000175.1:1823-4605 GCA_964523685.1 uncultured Oscillospiraceae bacterium
TTTGGATCTGTTGGTTGCTTTCTCCGAAGGTAGAAATACTACCTCCGTAGATGAGATTTTGTCCCTACAGGCAGGTATTTCTAAATTTATGCCACAGACGATGGATGACCTCGATGCCAGCACCAGAGAAGCTGGAACCATAACCATAATCACTAACCGCATGGAAGATTCTGCAGATCGAATCTATACTTACTACACGCAGCGTGTTGATGTTGAAAAGTTCTTGGATATGTATGATAATACCATGGATTTCGAAGCATGCTATATGGAGGACAAAGTCTCTTTTGAAGGTTGGTGCTTTTTGAACCATATATCCGCTGAACTTACTACCAGGGTTCTTAACGAAATAAGCAGGGCCAACAAAACAAAGGATTGGTCTTTTAAAGATGCGATGGCAGCCATGAGGAATATATCTGCTGACTATTATACTGACGGTAGTTGGAGTGTAAACCCAATCAAAGAAGAGACAGAATCCTTTTGCTCCTGCCTGCAGTACAGCCCCCAGAAAGCACTCGACTTTTTTGACTGGGAGTATGCTGCAAAATTAGCCCAATCAAATAGAAAGTGAAGCTATTCCAAAAAATGGCTTCCCTAACTTAAACCGATACAGGTTTAATGGGGCTTTGTGTCAATACGCTATAACACAGTATTAGGTTCAGGGCACGATATATAAACAATCTCTGTGGGGTTATGAATTCTGGGGATGCATGTTGTATTTCTCAACCCTCTGCTGATAACCAGTCTTCCGTCAATTACGCCGCTGGTCAATTTTGGAAAAATACCCTGATCGGGGGCGTAAACACCGTGCCACTCCTGTTTTCTCAAATCGTAAAATCTCCACTGCCCACCATGGGCATGACCGGAGAAGATAAGTTCAATCGAGGATGGGATCAGAGAATAGTACTCAGGGTGATGCATCAGCAATATATGATAGCCTTCCAGTTCAGCAAAATCCTTTAGCCAGGCATAATCAGGATCCGGCTTGTTGATAGCATGTTTGTGCTTCTGATAATACGAATAATACCCGGAGGAGATGCCGCCGATAACCAGCTGTTTCCCGGACACATTTTGGGTGAGAAAATTGTTGTCCAGTAAGTGAACGCCAGTAGAATGGATGGCGGCAAGATCTTCCTGAGAGAGATAGGCCTCATGGTTGCCAATCGCCACAAAGGTGGGAGCCAGCTTGGCGCATTCTCTCAGAAGGGTTACTGCATTTTCACTTTTTGCCATTTTCAATCGTGTGTTCGCTTTTTTCCCGTGGATGAAATCACCGGTATGCAGGATGAAGTCGGGAGTGTGTCTGCGAAGAGAGTCGAGAATGGGTTCTGGATCCGTATCATGGGTATCAGCCAAATGCGCCAGGAAGACAGGACATCCGCTGATATAGTAGTGTGTTTCAAGCATTTATTTCGATCCACCCACCCGCATGGTCAAGGTGGGACAACGATGGGGGCCTGCATATCATTTTCATAAAGCAACCAGGCTCGAAAACCACTCCATTTAAAGGGTGGGAGGAGAGCCTATTCACCTCCTCGCTTCTGTTCATAGTGTTTTTCTGGTTTCCAAAATGAAGGCAGGATACCTCTTGTTCTTAACGGGGGAAAGAGGCCCTGCCTTCTCCTTAATGTTTGTGGGTCTGCGCTCTCTGAGACAGCTTTCTAAGGAAGTCTCTTCACAATGGCCTGAATCATTTCCGAACAGGAAAGAGGAGCATTCTGATTTCCTGCCATATCAGCGGTTCGGCATCCATCTTTCAGCGCTCTGTCAACGGCAGATTCGATTGCATCTGCCTCTTCAGATAGATTGAAAGAATATCGAAGCATCATGGCAGCGGAGAGAATGGCAGCGGTCGGATTGGCTTTGCCTGTTCCGGCTATATCAGGAGCCGAACCGTGAATGGGCTCGTAAAGACCTCGCGGCCCTTTTCCCAGGGAGGCGGAAGGCAGCAGCCCTATGGATCCTGTAATCTGGCTGGCCTCATCGGAGAGAATATCCCCGAACATGTTGGTGGTGACAATCACATCGAACTGGGAAGGATCCCGCACCAGCTGCATGGCGGCATTATCTACCAGCATATCCCGCAAGGAGACATCCGGATATTGCGCAGCGACTCGGTGGATGGTTTCCCGCCAGAGACGGGAAGTCTCCAGAACGTTTGCTTTATCTACACTGACTACGCTCTTTTTGCGCTTTCTGGCTGATTCGAAGGCTACGTGGGCAATCCGTTCAATTTCCATAACGGAATATGTCTCTGTATCGAAAGCTTCCGGACCATATTTTCCCACTCTGCGGCCTCTTTCCCCAAAATAAATGCCGCCGGTCAACTCTCGAACCATCAGAAGATCAAAACCCTTTTCGACGGTTTCTGCGCGCAGTGGGCAGTTGTGGGACAAAGCCGGATAAAGTTTTGCCGGCCGCAGATTGGTGTAAAGACCCATCCGGGACCGGAGGGACAGCAGCGCCCGCTCCGGCCGCTTGTCTCCCGGAAGATTGTCCCATTTGGGGCCGCCTACAGCCCCCAGAAGCACGCTGTCACTGGCAAGGCAGCCGTCTATGGTTTTCTGGGGCAGCGGAACACCGGTAGCATCAATAGCGCAACCGCCTGCCAGAAAGGATTCAAAGTGGAAGGTGTGGCCGAACGTTTCGCCTGTTTTTTTCAATACAGCCGTGGCCCCATCCACGACTTCGGGACCAATGCCGTCCCCTTTCACCAGGGCAATATGCAAATTCATCAAAAATTTTGGCAGGATACCCCTTGTTCTGTAACAAGGGCAGGAATGCC
>CAZGAM010000176.1:0-4580 GCA_964523685.1 uncultured Oscillospiraceae bacterium
TCAACAAATTCCATGATATTATAAAGCAGCCGGCATGATTTGGCAAGACCTAACAGTTAGTGCACTGCACAGCTTCTTGGATCCTCTTTTCATGTACCAGGAGGCAGTTTGCCGCTTTCCCATTTCGGATCCGCGTCGACTGGAAGGAAGTCTGCGAGGTTTAGAGAGTGTACCACACGAGCCAAGATGGGTCTTTTCGCAGCATGTGTACAGGCACAAAACCTCTAAAAACAGCCCTGCGCAGCCAGGAAGAAGGCATCTTCGTGCGCAGCCAGACAGTAAGGATGCCATTATCTGGAACACTCCGTGCCGCTGCCGGCTGTTTCGATCGCCTGCAATAGACCACATCTGGCTTTGACAGTCGCTGCCTGCCTGAAAAACCGCTTGTTCCTGGCCACGCGGCAGAAGGGGGATGGGGTGATCTCAGAGATGCCCGCTGACTATGGAATGGATTTTTTCGGCCTGCTTCTGGGCAGCGGCAGCCAGTTTGTTCTTCCTGCGGTTGGTAACCTCTTCGCTCTTCGGCTGGATATCCCCGGCAGCCAGCAAAGCGCGTTTCGTCAGCAGCGGTCCAACCAGTTCATAAATCAAAACAGCGAACAGCGTAATGTTGCGAATGAGGGCTCCCTGGGAACCTAACTGCATGGCAGTAGTGCACATGCCAAGCGCCACACCGGCCTGGGGAAGAAGGGTGATGCCCAGATATTTGCAGATGGCCGGAGAGCAGCCCGTTGCCCGGGCGGAAACTCTGGCACCTAAATATTTCCCAAGGGAACGGGCACAGATGTAGATGACGCCGATCAGAATAATGGATCCGGAAGAGAAAACACGCAGGTCCAGTTCTGCCCCGCACAGGACAAAAAACAGGGCCAGGACAGGGGAGGACCATTTGTCTGCCAGATACATCAGATCATCCGACAGCGGGCAGTAGTTGCAGAAGACAGTGCCCAGCATCATGCATACCAGCAGGGAAGAGAAGCTGATGGTCACCGGACCCGCGTGAATCTCGCCCATGGACAGGGCTACCGTGAGAAAAATGAAGGCTATGGTCATGTTCAGCCGGTTGGTGTTGGAATTGAACAGTCTCTCCAGCAGGGTGAGGAGCCAGCCCATCAGGGAGCCCAGGCCAAGAGAGCATACAATTTCCGCCAGAGGGTTGACGAGAATCGCGATCAGATCCATATTTCCTGTCACCATAGTTTTGGCAATGCCAAACGAGATGGCGAAAACAATCAGTCCTACATTATCGTCCAGGTCTACAATGGGCAGAAGCAGATTGGTCAGGGGCCCTTTTGCCTTATACTGGCGCACAACCATCAGTGTGGCAGCGGGGGCGGTGGCTGTGGCAATCGCTCCCAGGGTTATTGCCTGGGGAATGGAGAGAATATCAGGGCGGATAAAATGGAAGAGTATCAGGGAAATATCCACCAGAACGGTGGCGGCAAGGGCCTGAGAGATCCCGATGATTATGGTTTTGCGGCCCATGATTTTCAAATCTGTTAGGCGGAACTCACTGCCGATGGAGAAGGCAATGAAACCCAGCGCGATGTCCGATGCCAGGCTGAGTTTTTCAACCTGCTCCAGACTGGTGAAGCCCAGGTTGGCAATGCCCAGCGACCCCAAAAAGAAGGGTCCAATCAAAACACCGGAGACCAAATAGGCGGTTACATTGGGGAGTTTTGCCAGACGGGATAAGCGCGTCATGAGAAGGCCAGCCAGAATGGCAACGGAAATAGATAAAAGTGTGCTCATTCATCCTCCTTAGGAAGAACAGGGATAAGATGGGAGAATCGAGGTGTGACAGGATCCTTCCTCCGGCCATTGACCTCGATTCAGCTGATTCATCGTTTGCCTGGAGAAAGGCACGGGCGGGGGGAACCCTCCAGCGGAGGGTCTGCCAGGCCCGTGGGGATAGTAATATTAGAACTTGTTGGAGGAAAAATCAAGCGCAAAATTCCACAAAAAAGCGGGCGAAAGCCGCCCGCAGAAAGTACATATTTCACCTTGGAAGAACCGCGCATCCTCAAAAACGCTGTCTGGGCAGGGAAAGCGGTACGGAACGGAGCCGGACTACGCACACAACAGATCGTCAGGCAGAGGCAGGTACAATTTTTCGGCACTCTACATACCATCTTTTATCCAGACTATGGCCCACGGAGAAACTCTTTTTGGGATAGGTGCCCCTTTGCGCAATATGGGGAAACAGTTCCGTCTTGTTCAGAGCCGGAAGAATCCAGGCCCCGTTTCCCGGCTGTGCCGCCAGGGACCGTGCTTCTTCCTCATCATGAATATAATCTACATATCCGCCGTGTTCAGCTGTATATTTTTCTGCCGCCTTATCCGCCTCGTCCACCAGTGTCCCGGTATCGCGGCCCGACAGAATATGGATGAAACTGCCGGCATCTGTCGAAAACACGACCCGGTGAATGGGGAAAAAGGCTACCGCAGGGTCCCAAAGATTTTCTACTTCCGCCAGAACATAGCGGGCCGGGTGATCCATGGCAGCGCCTGCCGCTTTCAGCTCCTGCCAGTGCTCCTTGGCGGCAGCCAGAGAATGGTTGCCGTCTCCTATGGCAAAGACAATGGGACCGGGCAGCTGTCGAAGGGACTGCTCTACCGTCAAGGCCGTCGGGCCGTCTACCCGGAAGCCTCTGATGTGTCCGGCTCCCTTGTAAAGATCAAAATCATAGAGAAGATCCTTCGCCTGGGAGGCAGCGGCCATGACCTGGCCGCGAGGGTCGTCCATAAAAAGAACAATGTGGGGCATTTCCAGCGGCGCCTGGCGGCGCAGGGCGGTTCTGGCGGGAAGACGCTGGGCAACAGTCGCTTCCGTAGCGCGAACAGGCGCCTGGGTGGAGGATCTCCAGTCATAGCATTCCAGATCCAGCTTCCCGACCAGACCGCATCGTATTTCTCCGTTTGAAAGGGTTCTTTCCACGTAGACAAAGCTGTTGTCAACCTGTTCAAACACATCCTGTGCCAGATACTCTTCCATCGTGTGCCACAGGTTTTCCTTGCGGGCGGCGATATCCGGGGCATGAAGAAATGCCTCGGGCAGCATGAGACGAAGGGACGAGGGGGACCTGCCGACATATTGGTCCATCTCTTCCCAGTAAGAGGGCCGGGAAGAAAACTGGTCGCATGCCAGAGAGGACCACTTTGTCATATCCGTACCTGCTTTGGGCAGCAGAATATCTGCTGGCGTAAAGAGTTCCTGATCCAATGCGGTATCTCCTTTTGATAGATTTTTTATGTGCGGCGGGATCCGGCACTTTTCCGTTATGCTGCGATGGATACGATGTGCGCGGCACATGTCGTGCCCCACTTCGGTACCCTGCCAGGCAGCTTTTTCCCCGGCTGAGGTGCCGCTCCCTTTGGGGGAGAAATCAGGGCTTCACGTTTTTTTCGGGACCCGGGAATCTCCTTGGGATGACTGCCGTACAAAACCTGCCAATCCCGGAGAAACAGAGGGGAACCCATTTATAATTATGTCGTCCTGTAGGCTATTGGCAGCCTATAGCGGGGGAAAACGAGACATATGGGATCTTTTCCCCCACATGCTTGCTATTTTTGCCCTGTTGTGTTATTATTTTATGGGAATTGTCCCCCAGGAGGCAGTCAAATGTCGCATGCTCCGAAGAAGCAAAGAAGGGCGATTTACCTTTCCCCAGGACCGAAGATGCTGCTGGTGATTGTACTGCTTGTCTTACTGGCTCAGTGCAGCACGGTCTTTATTAATCTGCGGGCACTGTCCATACAGCAGTCTCAGGAAAAAATCAGCTTTGAAAATCCCGTCAAAGGGTATGTCATGGTGGGAGAAAGAGAGCTGGTCGCCCCCTTTTATAATGAAGGATTCGCGGTTGTCGGTCAATTGGGACGGGGTACAGAGGTGGAGATGGAGAGTTGGGAACCGTTCATTACGGAGTCCGGGGATGAGTATTATCATATCAACTGGAATGGCGAGATCGGGTACATTTCCTGTTCCAATATCACAGATGACCAATCAGAACTGATGCAGGAGACCCAGCTTTATGTGCGCGCTCCGGTCAATCTCATGGTGGATTCAGAGGGATTGGATCTGGGGAGCGTCGCTCCGAAAGGGACCCTTTTGCGGGTGATGGGGTATGACCATTTTAAACCGGATGGCACCGTCAATATGTACCACGTGAAAATGGGGGATGAACTGGGCTGGATCAAGTCGGAATATGTTGTGCTGGATTACGGCGAGGCCATGAAAGTTTGGACCGGTTCGGAGGGCTATGATATCCATGAAACCGTAGACAACTATGGAGGCGGGGAGGCAGTGGAACTGGATTACTGGCCTCATGCCAAAGGAGATTTTTCCGCAGAGGGAAATGTTATACCGGAAGATGTATACGCTTTATACATACCGGCAAGCCAGTCTACCATGGATGTGGTGGAAGAATATATGGACCTGGCCAAGGACACAGCCATCAACGCCTTTGTGATTACACTCAACGACGGAGTTGATATGGCGTATCGATCCGACTGGATCGCCCAGTATGGAATTATGGATGACTACAATGCCTATAATTCCCCGGAAGAATTTGGAAGAGTGG
>CAZGAM010000177.1:0-93 GCA_964523685.1 uncultured Oscillospiraceae bacterium
GCGTCGGTGAGAACCTGTGAAAAATTTACGCCCCGTTTTTCGGCGAAGGTATTTAACCATGCCGGGATGGTGAGGTTTTTGCGAACCGCTTTC
>CAZGAM010000177.1:103-4566 GCA_964523685.1 uncultured Oscillospiraceae bacterium
ACTGGCAAAACCATCCGGAGCATCCGGGTGCACGTCTTGCAGAGAACTCCCTTTTGGGACAGGCTTGCCAGCTTCCAATTCATCCAACACCCATCCGGAAGCGGCATCTTCCGCCATGCGGATAGCATCTGCCAACGTATCCCCTTCGGTAACACAGCCTGGCAGGTCAGGAACTTCAACCGTAAAGCCTGAATTGTTTTCGCAGGGATAAAAGCAAGCGGGATAGACAAGTTTCATTGCGATACCTCCTTGTGGGGCTTATTTCAGCCCCGCTTGTTTCAAAATCGAATTTACTGTTCTTTTGTCAAGGTCTTCTTTGTGTTGTGGAATCGTGACCTTTCCCGGCTTTATCGGGTGTACGAATTGTTTATGGCTCCCCGCTATGTTTTTATGTTCCCACCCGTCTTTTGAAATGATTTTCTCAATTTCTTTCGGTGTCAAGCCATGTCCCTTCTGACAATTATATTATACGCACTGTGTGTATATGTCAATGCTTTTTAAAACTTGCGGAACATCTTCGAGATCAAGATCCTTGAAATGTACCAAATTTGAAAATGTACCGTAAATTCATGAATATTTATTCATTTTATTTTGCATAAATGACTAACTTAATGACATTGGGGTGAGAGGTCACCCAAAAGATGAACAGATTCCTTCGTAGACACTCCCCGGGGCGAATGCCGGGGGATTCTTGCTTCTCGGATCGCTGCCTGCATCGCAGCTCTTACATGGTCTCCGTAAGCGTTGGGTTCGGGCGTGTCTTGTCCTGCCATGGAGTTTGTTTTCCCTACGACATTGACGACGGTTCCGTATTTCTGATAAGTCCGCTCCCTCATCATTCCTTCCCTGCTGTTTGTTCGGTGATTTTCCTGTCTCTCAGCAGGAGAACGATTGAATATGTACACGGAATATCCGCTCTCCGCCGGAGCCGCATTTTGTTGGATGACAGCAGGCGGTGCGCATCCGCCCGCCCTGACAAAAACGGGGTGAGCCGGTGAAACACTTGACGCAGCCGAAGGAAGGTTCGCACGCTTCATGAATGCTCCATGAGCAAATGCGATGATTGAGTCACTCTTTACTCGCACTTCTGCACCATCGACCAAAATCTGGCAATGTGTTGGGTTTTCATGATGGCTTTGTATTCCAGAGACACATTGTACCATAGTAGACTATGTATTGCAAATTGAAATTCCTCGCGCCTTCTATTTCTCCAGCGGGAGCAGGGGGCTTACCGGCACATATTGGAACTGCGGTCGGGAAATGCTTTTTCGCTAAAGAGATGCAGGGATTATCCATATCTAAAGTGGTGTACCTTGCGTGGCACTTGACAAACATCCCAATACATTGTATATAGTATATGATAATCGTGGGACGTTGATACGCAGCCCATCCGGTTCGTTGATCCTGCCTCTCGGTAAACTGGCCGTTGCGGCATCCTGATGTGTATGGGTACCTGCAGGGGGCATGAGAACCAGAGGATGGGACATGGAACAAAGCGAATGGTGGTTAACCTGCTCCCTGTGAAAAGGGGTGTGAGATCGTGAAAGACTGGGCTTCGAATTGGCAAGATTGTCATGAAAAGATGAACCGCCACCCAAGCCGGTGACGGTTCCATAGCTGGACAAGAGATGACCGCTAACCGCTAGCCGCAGCATCCCTTCTTGGGTTATCATAAAGCTTCGCTGATCCTCCTGTCAAGACTGATTTTGGTCCTGCGCTGTGCCGGCTGGCAGCCTGGGCTGCCCATGGTTTCGTCGAAACATCTCCTGAGAACCACAAAACCCCCTTCTGCCGTTGCCAGAAATAATAGGAAGTTAAGCTATGCCTGAGTTTAGGCTGGTGCCGCATGCCAGAGCAGTTCTGAGTATAGGGTTGAAGATGACTGAAAAACAGCACGACCAACGCCGTTTCCAGGGAGGAGCTGAGTACCAGACCGGTGCGCTCGGTTCTGGGGGAGGAAGGCCAGCGATACCGGAATATAAAATTCACTTAGTTAATTTCAATAATGTGCGGAATCTCTCATAGCAGGAGATAGAAATCTGTGGTAATATTTAGTGATATACTCTACATAAAGATAAAATTTATGAAATATCACGTTCAGATGACTTGCGGTGGACTGCAAAAATGCCTGATTGGCGCTCTTTGAATCCTGCAGCGATTCAGATTGGGTTATGCTGGTGTACACAGGATCGAATGGCAGCGGATTCGACTTAGTACCTGATACAGTTGCAGGCGAGTAAATCTCCCTTGCAAGGGGCGCAGTCAATCGTCCCAGGATGGAACGCCACTTTAGGCATTGCCTATTGGGGTCAAAGGTCGCAGAGGAACGCCGTCAGGTGCAAGTCGTTCCTACGACCGGGCAGTACCAAGCCCTTTCCCTTCAGGAGATGGTAGTTGATGCTTGCGAGCAGTACGAATTGATTTAGCGTGCAAAAGAACAAGGAGGGATATTATGCCATTGCCAAGAAACGAAGAGACAGATCAGCTGTTTCAATCTATTCTCTCACTGCAAAATCTAGAGGAATGCTATGGCTTTTTCGATGACCTGTGTACAGTACATGAGATACAATCCATGGCTCAGCGGCTGGCAGTAGCCAGGCTGCTGGCGGGAGGGGAGTCCTACCAGGGGGCGATGGAGGGTTCCGGAGCCAGTTCCGCGACGATCAGCAGGGTAAAGCGGTGCCTGGAATACGGCACGGGAGGGTATAGTCTCATTTTGGGAAGACTGGAAGAGAACAGGCAGCATGAGTGATTGGGTTCCTCCGATAGAGCGGCTCGCCGGCAGTCTCCGCTCCCTTTACGGCAGTTACGGCTACAAGCAATATAAGTTCAGCAAGTTTGAGGAATATGATCTGTATGCCCGAAACCGGCGTTTTCTTGCCAGTCCGCAAATTCTCTCCTTCAGCGATACCGACGGTAGGCTTATGGCCCTGAAACCGGATATTACGCTGTCTATTATCAAAAACACCCGGGATGACAGCCGCACCCGGAAGGTTTGGTATACGGAAAATGTCTATCGGGTCCCCCAGGGCGGCGGCGGATTCCAGGAGATTCTGCAGACAGGGCTGGAACTTCTGGGGACGGTGGACCTGTATGCCATGAGCGAGGTGCTGATGTTGGCAGCCAGATCGCTGGCGGCAGTAAGTCCGGGGTATGTCCTGGAGCTGTCTCATATGGGCATTGTGACCGGCGTATTGGAGCCTTTGGAACTGTCCTCTGCTGCACAGGAGGAAATTTTCCGAGCGCTTTCGTCAAAAAATGCGCATGATCTGGCGAAGATTTGCCAATGGCACCGGTTAGACGGACAGACTTCCACCCTGCTGCAGCAGCTGTGCAGGCTGTCGGGTCCGGCCGGGCAGGCGGTAGAACAGCTCCTGACTCTGCCACTGCCATCCTCGGCACGGGAGGCGGCCCTGCAGCTGGCTCGTGTCACCGGCTTGCTGGCCCGGTTCGGCTCCTTTTCCGTGCAGCTGGATCTGTCCCTGCTCAACGATACCGATTATTATAATGGTCTTCTTTTTCAGGGGTATGTAGACGGTGTGGCCGCACCGGTGCTGTCTGGAGGGCAGTATGACCGGCTGGTGCAGCGTTTGGGCCGGCAGGGTGGCGCCATCGGATTCGCGGTCTACCTGAATGAGCTGGAGCGGTTTCTGAGCCAGCCGGCGGAGCGGGAGGTGGATACTCTCCTGGTGTACGGACCGGAGGAAGATCCGGCTGCGGTGATTGCGGCGGCCCGGGAGGAGACAGCCCGCGGCCGCACAGTGCGGGTTCAGCCGCGGGGAGAGACCGCCGTAACCTATGGCCGCTGCGTGGATACGGAGGGCAGGGAGGCAACGCCATGCTGAATATTGCCCTGCCCAAGGGAAGACTGGGAGAAAAGGTTTTTGCCCTGTTTCAGGCGGCAGGCTATGACTGTCCTGCCATGCAGAACACGAACCGCCGGCTGATCTTTGAAAACGAAAAGGCCGGGGTGCGCTATTTTTGGGCCAAACCATCTGATGTTCCGATTTATGTGGAGCGGGGAGCAGCCGATGTGGGGGTGGCGGGAAAAGACATCCTCATGGAATATTCTCCTCAGGTCTACGAACTGCTGGACCTGGGCATCGGCCGGTGCCGCATGTGCACAGCTGGTTTTGCCGGTTTTCGGGACGATGGGCAGAGAACGCTTCGAGTGGCGACCAAGTTTCCCCATATTACCAGGGACTACTACAGCGCTCAGAGCCGACCGATTGACATTATACGGCTGAACGGCTCCATTGAACTGGCTCCCATTGTGGGCCTTTCCGATGTGATTGTGGATATTGTGGAGACAGGGAACACCCTGCGGGAAAATGGGCTGGTTATTCTGCGTACCGTAGCGGAAATCAGCGCCAGGCTGATCGCCAACAAAGCCAGGTTTCAGTTCGTGGGGGAGGAAATCGAGTCATTGTGCAGCTGCGTCGGCGGCCAGCTGGCGAAGATGT
>CAZGAM010000178.1:0-4546 GCA_964523685.1 uncultured Oscillospiraceae bacterium
TATACGCCGACGACTTTCTCTATGATATGCAGGCAGATCCCTGGCAGCTGCACAACGTGGTGGCGGACCCTGCTTATGCGCAGATCAAGGAGGAACTGCGAAGCAAACTGCTGGCCTGGATAGAACGGGCGGAGGGTGCCCGGCCCGTCATCACCGACTGATCCCCATGCCCCAGAAAAAAACGGAACAGGTCTACCGGTGGCTTCTGTCCTATATCGACGAAAACAAGTTCTCCAACAGCCAGCGGATGCCCTCGGAAAATGCCCTGCGGAACCGTCTCTCGGTCAGCCGGGAGACAGTACGGGCCGCTTATGAACGCCTGGTCCAGGAGGGCGTCGTCACCCGGGTCAAGGGCAGCGGTACATTTTTCAACCGGGAAGTGGCTCTCTACCGGCAATGGAACGCCGGAAGCGCTCCGCAGCGCATTGGGCTCATTCTCCAGGGCCAGGACACCGATGCCAACGCCAGTCTTATCGAGGGCATCCGCAGCGTGCTGCCTGAAGGGCAGGTGGATCTGAGTGTCTTTCTCACAGACAACAAATTTGCCAACGAACGCCGCTGTCTGCAGACGGTAGTCCATCAGGCGTTCAGCGGCTTCATCGTTGACGGCGTCAAGGCCAGCCTTCTCAACCCGAATCTGGACTGCTACCGGGAACTGGTCCGCCGGCAGATCCCGGTGGTATTTTACAACAACTATTATAAGGATCTTCCCTATCCACGCGTCGTCGTGGACGACCGGCAGTGTGCCGACGAGCTCATGGACCTTCTCATTGCAGCCGGACACCGCCATATTGCCGGCATTTTCGTGTACGACAATTACCAGAGCATTGAGAAATTCCAGGGGATGACCAGTGCGCTGCAGAGACATGGAATCGAATATCAGGACGACTACATCCAATGGTGCGTCTCCAACGAGGCCCACGACGAGCGCTTTGTGCGTACCATTGAGCGCTTTCTGAAGAGCGTTCCCTCATGCACAGCGGTAGTGAGCTGCAATGCTATCATCTACCGACTGGTACGAAAGGCCCTGGAACAGCTGGACCGGAAAGTACCGGAGGACTGTTCCCTGGTCTGTTTCGATTATTCTGCCGGCGACTGGCAGTCGGAGGGAATCACCTGCTCTGTCTACCAGGGATATGAGATGGGCCGGCAGGTTGCCTGCCGGCTGCTGCGGATGATCAGCCGACGGGACTGTGAGGATCATGGATATTCTCTGGTGATGAAGCCAAAAATCTTTACAGGCCGCTCCATACAGGCTCTCTGATAACCTGGGAAGCACCCAAAAAAGTGAACTCTGGTGCCTGCGATGGTGTCAAGAACCTGCAGGGGCAAAAAAAGGAGCTGAATCGCGGCGATCCCTGCGGCTGTCACCTGCTGGGGAATTTCTGCCCGCTGACTGTTTATGGGGCTTTACACAGGCGGTTCCATATGATAAAATGACATAAATATAGGTGTTGGCCGCGTCAAGCAGCACGCCCTGGAAAGGACAGAAATGTATGGATAAAAAACAGACTGGAATGGAAGAACAGGCCGCCAGGAAGAGCGGTGTTCTTACCAACCCCATCCGCAACCTGATTATCACTTCCTTGGTCAGCCTCGCTTTGGGTGTCGTCTTTCTGGTGCAGCCGTACTTTATGCTCAACTACAGCGGTTATGCCATCGGCGGTCTGGTTTGCATTATTGGAGTGATCTACATTTTTATCTACTTCATCCGCAAACCTGTCAGCGGTGTGTATCGGTCCGAGTTTGCTCTAGGTACCATTCTCACAGCGGCAGGTCTTTACCTTATCGTTGCCAGTTATAAAACCATTGGAATCAGCATTACTCTTCGAATGATTGTAACGGCTCTGGGGATTCTCATGGCGGCAGACGGGGTCATGAAGCTGCAGTATACATTGGATATGGCGAGAATGCATTATTCCGGCTGGTGGATTGCGTTTCTCTGCAGTATTTTGGGAATCGCTCTCGGTGTCATAACAGCCCTGGGCCTGGTAGACAGTTTCGGCGTGCTTGTCGGAACCGTCTCCAGCGATTTTATCAACGCGATGCTGTTTTTGGGTATAGGCTTTTGTATCAATGCACTGCTGGATCTGTGTACCATGATCACGATCGTTGTCCGCAACCATCAAGGCGCCAAGGCAGAAGCTGCAGCAGAAGCCGCCGAAGCAGCGGCTGCAGCGGCTGCCATACCCACCTATTATGACCCTTCCCCTGTACAGGCACCTGCAGCGGCTGCGTCCCCTGCCCCAGCCACTGCACCTGCACCTGCTGCGCAGCCTGCCCCAGCTCCGCAGGAGGTTCCCGTTCAGGACAGCACCTCCTCAACATAGTAGAAAAGCCCGGCTTGCCGGGCTTTCTTTTCAGGTGGGATTTCTGACCCTAAAATCATTTTGGCTTCATCGGTATCTGACAAAAGGATGTATGACACCGCACAGGCTGAAAACGCTGACGCCAAGAAAGGAGAAGAAACGGGAAACCAGTTTCTTCGGCTGAACCACAGCCCGCAGTTTCCCGTTTCACTATCGTATGGAAGTTTCTTTTGATAAATATTTGGTTCCCGGCAAACATGGTTATCTGATTGGGATAGGAGGTGTTTCCATGTCTCCCCTGGCAGAAGTACTGCTTGGGGAAGGCCTTTTTATCACGGGAAGTGATATTCAGCACAGTGAACAGGTAATTCACCTCGAAAGTCTGGGAATCAGCGTCAACATTGGCCACAATAGAGAAAACATCACCAGAAACTTGGATTTCATCATTCGAACCGCCGCAGTACGCGATGAGAACCCGGAAATTCAAGCTGCCAGATCTATGGGGATACCTGTTTTTGAGAGAACCCAGGCATGGGGCACCCTTATGAAGCGGTATAAAAATGCTCTGTGCATCGCAGGAACACACGGGAAGACAACCACCACATCCATGTGTACACACATCCTCATGGCGGCTGAGAAGGATCCCACTGTTATGATCGGCGGCACACTGCCCCTGCTCCATGCGGGGCACAGAGTCGGCAACGGCAATACAATCATCATGGAATCCTGTGAGTATTACGACAGTTTTCTCTCCTTCTTCCCTACTATTGCTGTCATTCTTGACATAGATGCAGATCATTTAGACTACTTTGCCGATCTGCAGGCAGTAAAAAAATCTTTCCGCCGTTTTGCCGAACTGGTTCCCCCGGAAGGAACCGTTATCGCGAACCTGGATGATGCCAACACCATGGATGCTCTGAAGGGAATTAGCAGACATGTAGTCACATACGGCTTGTCACCTGAAGCAGAAGTTCAGGGAATAAACATTGTCAGCCATGGAGCGCAATCCGATTTTGACGTGCTTTATCACGGAAATTTTTTCGCTCATCTGCAAATACGAGTCCCCGGTATTCACAATGTAAAAAATGCTCTTGCGGCGACTTCGTCTGCCATCACGCTCGGCATTTCACCTACAGCCGTTACGTATGGCCTGGCCGGTTTTCACGGTGCCAACCGCCGATTTGAATTTAAGGGCAAATTCCACGGGGCTGACATATACGATGATTACGCCCATCATCCAAGTGAAGTGGAAGCCCTCCTGGATGCTGTGGAACCTCTTGGCTACAGACGAGTCATTGTCATATTTCAGCCGCACACCTATTCCCGAACGAAGGCGTTATTCTCTGAATTCGTAAAACAGCTTCGCAGGCCGGACCTAACTATATTGGCTGAAATATACGCAGCACGGGAATCGGATACTCTGGGAATCTCCTCCGCAGATCTGGCAAAGGAAATACCTAACAGTATATTCCGCCCAACTTTTGATGAAATCCAGACGATCCTTCGTGCAAGCATTCAGCCTGGTGATCTGGTTCTGACGGTAGGGGCTGGAGATGTATACCGCGTTGGTGAGAATCTTATTGCAGAGGAAAAGGGCAGTGAAAGAAATTCCATCTGATTCCATTCTATTGAGCCCCGAAAAATCAAGCAATCTCGACTAAAACATTCTTGCATCGAAACATAACAGCAACTAGGAGCTATAGTGTAGTTGACTCGCTAAAACATAAAGCCCCTAAAAAAGCGATTAACCAAGTTTATCGTACATAGGAGATGACAGCAGGTTCCATCGTGTGAATACCCAAGCAATGCATGCGCCGCGATCTTCCCATTCCGCTCTTATGTCTGCACTACAACAAGTGACTTGGCATCTGCGCAAAATGTACAATGTATATAAAAAGCCTGCCACATTTCGTGACAGGCTTTTTATGGAGCGGGCAACGAGATTCGAACTCGCTACCTCCACCTTGGCAAGGTGGCGCTCTGCCAAATGAGCTATGCCCGCTTATGGAGGCGCCATCCGGATTCGGACCGGAGAATCGCGGATTTGCAGTCCGCTGCCTTACCACTTGGCTATGGCGCCAAAAAATGGTGCCTAGGGTCGGAATTGAACCAACGACACGCGGATTTTCAGTCCGCTGCTCTACCAACTGAGCTACCTAGGCACACTTGGATTATTCTTCTCTTGGAGCGGGCAACGAGATTCGAACTCGCTACCTCCACCTTGGCAAGGTGGCGCT
>CAZGAM010000179.1:0-4476 GCA_964523685.1 uncultured Oscillospiraceae bacterium
TTTGTTCCTAAAAAACCGTTTGCTTTCAAAAATATCCTCCCGCTACCGCATTCAATTACGCTATAGGGGATCAGACTCTGCCTGTCAGGCATCTTTCTATGGACGGAACTGGCTCCGCCCTGAACAGCCGCTTTTGCCGCAATAGAGCAGCAGCTGGATCCCAGGCATTCCTTCTGCCCCCCGAATACCGAAAGTGTAAAGTGTAAAGTCGAGCGGATCCGCAGAAACCCAAGTCAGGTTGAACTGCCGGGAACAGAAAAGAGGCTACGAGCCTGGACATTTCCCCTGGCGCAGGATATGTTTGCGGGAAACACCACTCACTGCCCTGTCAGGTGCACAATGGTAGGCGTGTGATGCACGGCAGGGAGAATTTTTTCCCTGAGATCTGTCGTGTGGAATTTTACCGAGCTGGTGTTCCTGCAGGGGTGACAGCCAAACCACTCTTCTTCCAGAACGTCCTCATCGATCAGAAGACGCACGCGATTGCCTTCATCGTTCATGAGTCCCAATACTGTCACACTTCCGGGAGTGACACCAAGATATGCCCGCATGGCCTCCTCCCCCGCGAAGGACAATCGACTCACCCCCAGCTGATGGCTCAGTTCCCTGGTCTTGAAGGATTTATCTCCCGGCATGATCAGAAGGTAAAAATCTGTCTGCTGCCGATTACAGAGGAACAGGTTCTTGCAGATATGGATTTGTAAAATGGCATCCACCTGGGCGCACACTTCCATACTGGTCGACGGTGCCTCCGGATGGTCTGTGCGGTAAAAGTCTACCCCCAGGCTGTCCAGCAGCCGATAGGATCGGATTTCCTCCTCCGTCCTGTCCGTGCAGTCTTCCGGAGAGCCATGAAACAATTCCATCTGTTCTTCCTCCCTGTATACTATCTTTTTTTCTGTTCCTGCGGAGGCAGCTGAAAAAACTTTTCCAGTTCCTCCGCTATCCGGCGGCTGGCGAACCCGTCTCCATAGGGATTTGCGGCACGGGCCATGCGATCGTGCAGTTCCGGCTGATCCAGCAGCCGGCACAGCGCTTGATAGACCCTGTTCTGATCGGTCCCGGCAAGGCATATTGCCCCGGTCTGTACTCCTTCCGGTCTTTCCGTCAGATCCCGCATAACCAGCGCCGGCACATGCAGCCCGGGTGCTTCCTCCTGTATACCTCCGGAATCGGTGATAACTCCGTAGCAGCGGGCCAGAATATTATGAAAATCAACCGGCTGCATAGGCTCCACCAGTCGAATCTGACTGCAGTCCTGCAGCACCATTCTGACCGTCTGAATAACAATCGGATTGAGATGTACAGGAAAGACCGCTTTGACATCCGGGCGTTCTTCCACCGCTCTGCGCACAGCGGACAACATATTTTCCAGGGTTTTTCCCAGATTTTCCCGCCTGTGGGCAGTGATCATCAGAAGACGGCATCCTCCTGCCCAATCCAAAATGGGGTGGCTGTATTGGTCCCGAATCGTCATGCGCAGCGCATCTATGACCGTATTGCCTGTCACTTTGATTTTCTCGGCAGGTACACTGTCCCGAAGCAAGTTCTCTCTGGCCTGCTGCGTAGGGGCGAAATGGATCGTGCTCATCGCCGTAACCGCTCTTCGGTACATCTCCTCCGGCCAGGGCCGCTGTGTATCCCAGGTCCTCAGACCTGCCTCCACATGGGCCACCGGTATTTTTTCATAGAAGCTGGCAAGCGCAGCAGCAAAGGTGGTTGCTGTATCTCCGCAGACCAGAACCATATCCGGTTTTTCTCTGTGCAGGACCGCCTCCACGCCCTCCAAAACCTGACAGGTCACCTGGGAAAGGCTCTGCCCGGGTCGCATGACCTTCAGGTCATAGTCAGGCTGAATCTGAAAATCCTTCCAAACGGCGTCCAACATCTGCCGGTGCTGGCCGGTTATGCACACACAAAGCTGAAACGTGTCCCGATTTCTCAGTTCCAGCAGCAAAGGACCCATTTTCACCGCTTCCGGCCGTGTACCAAATATCGCCAGCAGCCGCTTTTTTTCTCCTAATAAATCCATTTTTTCTTCAGGGAAACCCTGTCAATTTTGTCGTTACCGGTCATAGGCAGACTATCCACCGGGATATATCGATTCGGCATCATGTAGACAGGCAGCTTCCGGGACAGCGCCTGTGTCAGGACGCTGCTGTCCACCTCTCCTGTATAGACACATACAATCTCATCTCTGGTCTCATCATACAAACAGCAGCCCTGGCGGATCCCCTCTACCGATAACAGGGCTGTCTCAATTTCCCCCAGTTCGATGCGATAGCACCCCTGATGCTTGATCTGATCATCTTTCCGTCCCAGAAACATGATCTCACCCCGCTCATTCAGCTGAGCCAGATCCCCTGTCCTGTACATTCGCTCCGGATAAGCCTGGTTGAGAGGGTTCTGAATAAACGCCTTCCTGGTCTGCTCGGGATTGTTGTAGTAGCCAGGAGACAGACAGGTACCCAACACACATAATTCCCCCGTCTCCCCGGGACCCGTTAACTCGCCCTGCTCATTGAAAATCAGAATACGGCTGTTGGCGCAGGCCTTTCCTATGGGAAGGGGTTCTTCATCCTGAAAAGGTCTGTCTACTATATAATAGGCACATACATCGGTGATCTCTGTTGGTCCATACATATTGCAATACACAGCCTTCGGCACGGCACGGCGCCACCTATTCAGCTGCCGGTTTGGCATAACTTCTCCACAGAAGTAAACCCTCTCCAGCTGTATCGGCGGATCTATTTCCAGAATCCCCGAGTTGGCGAGGGAGATGAGAGCAGACGGCACAAAAAAGATTGTATTGATCTCATGCTCCCGCAGAAAGGCGATCATGCTTTTGGGGAAAGCAAAACATTTGCGCGGAATAATCCACGTCGTGCACCCGTTTTTCAAGGTGGAATAGATGTCCAGCGTTGAATTATCAAAAACAAACGGTGCCTGGTTTCCCAGGATACAGTTTTCATTCAAATCCAAGGCATTATGCAGCCACTCGGCATAATCCACAATGCTGCGGTGCGTGATGGTAACTCCTTTGGGCACACCGGTTGACCCGCTGGTAAACAGTACATACAGCAAGTCTGTATCTACGTGCGCCCTGCGTACCTCCGACAGCAGGTTTTCATCCGGCTCCGTGCAAACCGCCTGAGAAAAAACAGCGCACTCCTTTTCCCCCGCCGCCGACCTGGCTGCCGCCTCGTTCTTCTCATCACAGAAGACAAAAGCCGGACGCAGGGTGTCAAAGATCCGTTTTATCCTCTCCGCCGGCATTTTCGTATCCAGAGGAACGTAGAAACACCCGGCGCTTACCACGGCGAAAAATGCCGCCAGACATTCCGGCGTTTTCTCCATAAAAATCGCTACTGGCTGCTTTTTCTCCACTCTTCGGCACAGAAAGGTCCCACCCCTCCGGGCCAAATTCTGCAGCTGGGAAAACGTAAGGACCGATTTTTCCCCTCCAAAGGCGATCTTATCCGGAAAGCGCTCCGCTGATTGATCAAGATACTCCAATACATTATATATCATCGTTTTTTCCGGACTGGCTCAGAAGTTCCCTTTATTGGCTCTCCCGGGGGCTGCCCCTTTCTTCTGTTTCTTGGAATGTGAATTCTTCCTACTAAATGGCCCTCCCGGGGAATCGCTGAAGCGGCCTTCCAGGCATCTGAAAATTCTGAAAATTCTATATCCCGGTCATCACCACAAGCCCAAATTCCTCCCGGGTACCCACGGGCAATGCCGGTACTCCGGCTTTTTCAAGAGATCGATGGAACATGTCCGCCAGAAGACCAGGAGGAGGCGGAACTTCCCCTCTGGCTAATGTCTTTCTGTTTTCGCTCCAGGCTTATTCCCGCCCCGTTTTGGGGGCATTTGCTTGTCTTTTGCTTCAGACAGCGTTTCCGCCTTTTGATCTTTTCTTTGTTCTCCTCGGGTTTCTTCGAGGCCTCTTCCCTAAAAACGAGCCACCGCATGTCCCCGAAAGGCTCTGCCCTGTAGACAGGAGAAAGTCCTGCTGTCAGTTTGAGCACTTGAGCAGGATTCGCCATACCAAAGGCTTCCAGGTATTCGCACTGTTCCTTCTGCGGGATATCCGGTTTGTCACAGCTGTTCGGCACACTGGCGCTGTCAACAAGAATACACAGATCCTCCTCCGTAGACTCCAAACATATTGGATAGGCGCCTCAGGAAAGCTCCTGCGATTTTCCTGCTTGCCTGTGGCTGTGAGAAAATCACCAATCTGCCAGGAAGACAGGTTCACCTGGGGATACAAGCAGAAGGCATAGCTGCTGCGGTACCAAACGGGCGTCTGGGTGCATACCCTGCCCTCCAGAGTGCAGTATTGGATCCTGGCATTAAGTGTTATCCCTGTTTGGGAAGGAAATCAAGTCGAAGACTTGCTCATATCCTATCCCTCGAATCAGCTGATCCAGGAAAAGGCATCTCCAAAGGTCGATGTATGCAGGCGGTTGGAAG
>CAZGAM010000180.1:0-1702 GCA_964523685.1 uncultured Oscillospiraceae bacterium
CAGGCGTCCTGCCCCGCGCAGAGGAACTCAGCATTTAAAACGGAGGGTTGCTCGTTGTTCACAAGGCCCGTAAAGGTAAAATCTTCCATAGTAAGAGCACGGGTGGCGCCATAACTCTTGGTGATTGCGCTCTTCGGCTCCACTTTTGTGATCGTTGCCGGTGTTATATTCGCAACGGCATGGACGGTCTGCCTGGGCAGCGCATAATTCCCGGCAGCAGGACCGGAAAGGGAGGTAACCGTTACCAACAAAGTCTGTCCGTTGCCCACGTCCGGACTACGGAAGGTGGCGGTGTAATCGGTGTCTTTCACTTCCACGCTGTCATTTCCGACAAGATTATGATAGGAGAATTTCAGTTTGCTCTTATCAACATTGGTTGTGCCGTCATAGACCTTGTCGCCGCCGGTGACCACTACCGTCAACTGGCGCTTTTCGATCGTCATCGTAAAAGTCTCTTCACAGGCGGCGTAGGTGTCGCTTGCTTCGATGGAGGCCTTGACGTCATAGGTTCCGGCGTCCTTCGGCACAGTTGGGCTGTAAGTACCCGAATCTTTCAGCTTATACTCTACCTGAATCTCACCGCGCTCGTTTAACGGGCGGTTCGTCGTGAAGGTAAGGCCGCGCGGCTCGCCGTTATAGGTGAATTTTGTGCCGGTAGTCAGCGAAATATCCGTGGGGTTCTTGGCGGTAACATGAACCGCAACACTACCTGAGGTACCTTCATAATTTTGGGCATCCGTACCGCTGCTGGGGGTGAACTTCCATTGAAATTGGTGGGTGCCCTCCTGCAGATTCGTCGTTTGTTCGGTTCCCTGGTCGCTGTCCCACTCCAACTTACCGTTTACTTTCATGGTAGGATCGTTCGGGTTTTCGAACGTTCCGGAGAGTTTGGAATCCGATAAGTTTTTCCCCTCCAGCACGCTTGTGGCGGTGACGTTTACAGGATTCGGCGTGGCTTTATTTACTTTTACCTTATAATTTGTGTTTTCCAGTTTTACATCATAGTTTTCCAGCTTTTTCGAGGTGTCCAACTTGATTTCATGGTCCCCTGCTGCCGCGTCGGCGGCAAAGCCATCACTAAGAAAAGTGGGTGTCCAGCCGTCGAGAGCGTCCGTGCCTGGCTCAGTGGTATATACTACGTCGGCGGAACTTTTCGTTTCCCCATAGGTTTTCGTTAAATCCTGTGTAATTCGGACAGTCACTGTAGGCCGTGTGACCGTAAATTTTACCGTGAGCGGGGCACCCGGAGCTTCTTTTGACCAGAAATACAATGTTTCCTCGTATACGCCGACACCGAGGTTTTGTTTAGGTGTGATTGTGATAGGACTCGAGAGCCCCTCTTTTTGTAAACTCGTTTCTTCCCCTAACGAATTCGGTGACACAGTGAAGTAATTCAGCGTGTTCATCACCCTTACATTTGTAAGGGCTACATTGCCCGCATTCTTCAATTTGACTTTCTTTGCCTGATTTTCGTAACCCTCATGGGAATAGTTCGCACTACCAAGATCAAGCTCGGATATTGTTTTGGTACCTTGCTCATCTACATACTCTAATTTGTAAACTCTTTTTTCGCCATATACGGCATAAAGTTGTTGATTGTCCGTACCATCCGTTTCGTTCACACACTGCTCATAGGAGCTGGCATTGTTATCCTTAGACCATCCGATAAAATCCTTATTATCGGGGGTATTTTCTATATTCG
>CAZGAM010000180.1:1712-4384 GCA_964523685.1 uncultured Oscillospiraceae bacterium
AACGTTAAAATAATGAAGACCGGTTTTTTTGTTCATGCTGTAGCCATCATAGGTTTTCTGGCCATCAACGAATTCACCTTCCCCGGCATCAAAGGTAACTTTTACAATCTGGCATGCTTCGGTTGAAAACGTACCTTTATAATCACTTCCGCTTGCCGTCACCTCTACGGTGTAGCTGCCTGCTCCAGAAATGGCAGCCTCTCCCAATTCCCAATAAATCCGCCCGCCACCATCGAACGCGGGATTCGTCAGCTGTTTTTCTTCTCTCCCATCCTTTTTCAAAGTGAATGTAAAGCTGGCAATCTTATCCTGGGGGAAACGGCCGCCAGTTACGGTCAACTTTAGAACATGGGTCTTACCAGCCGGTACAAGCGGCGCACTTTTCTCATGATAGGTCAAAGTGCCACTCCAGGATGTAATGTCAATACTGTCAGCGATGGTAGCTGTGGAAGATACAGGCGCGACCTCATTTCTGTCGGCCCCTTCCTCGGCGTCTGCGGGCTCTTCTGATGCATCCCCCATATTGTCGGCATCGCCAGCGTCTTCCGGTTTTTCGGGTTCTCCCGGCTCTTCTTGCGGTGAGGGATCCTCCTCGGTCCTGTTCTCGACAGAGGTATCTCCGCTGGGGGCACTTTCTTCCTCCTGTGGTTTTCCTGAGGACTGCTCATCCTGTTCCTGCTTTTCCGGCTGCGTCTGCTCCGGATCCGGCTTCTCTCCTTGCTCTGCAGGCAGTTCGCCCTGTGTCGCACCTGGATCGTTTGGATCCGGCTGTGCCGTTGCATTCCCATCCTGCTCCGGCTGTTGGTCAGCATCACCGCCCTGCTCTGCAGGTGCGGCTGACTCTTTTTGCCCGGACTGCTCTTCGGTCTCGCCCTCTATTGGCAAAGCCGTCTGCTCTGCCGGCTCTGTTTGCTGCGTATCCTGCCCTGGTGTTCCCTCTGGCACCGGCTCCCCAAAAGCGGAGGACGCCAGCATGCCGACCGCCATTATAAGGGCCAGCAAAAATGCGCTCAATCTATGCAAACGTGTCTTCATCGCAAACGCTCCTTCCAAAACTGCTGGGGGAAACCGCACACCCATAAAGTGCGCAAGACTCCCGGCACCGCCCAAAGCGGCGCAAGAAAAAGAACCGCAGCCGTTTGCAGACTGCTGTAAAAATCCATTTGAGATTACGTTTTAGGCCCTTTAGGCGGCAGCGATCCGGCACCTGGGCGCACCGCAGCGATCTACTGCGCCAAAAGATCATCTTTATTTTACCATACCCCCCCCGATGTCAATATGCTATTTGGCATTTCACGGTTTTATGGCGCGTTTAGCAGGGAATTTTGCGAAAAGCGGGCTATTGCAACGCCTGGGCAGGCGACTGTTTGTACTGCCCCAAAGCAACGTGAGCGGCCGGCCATAGCGCATGAAGATAGATTACAGTAGAATGTGGGTGGCGCTAACGTAGTATTTATTCATTTGAGGCACGCCTGTCGTCCCACCACGGCAGCGACGTCTGGATCCCGCTTCCGGTACACCATGTCGCCGGGAGCGAGCCCCGCTGGGGGGGACCCGGCGCAGAAGCTGCCATGCAGCGTGCGATGGAGCACTGCTTTTCTCCATGCCATGCTCCCGCACGGCACGGAGCATACAGGAGAGGCCCAGGCCATCCGGGATAGGCATCTGAATCCGGTCCAGTACAACAGCCTGCGGTCTTGCCGCGTATCAGGTCCATGCAGACGTTTGTATCCAGTAAGGGCAGTCCGCTTTTCCCTCTGCCCCCAGCGAGAAAGTCCTCGGAGAACGCCCTGATCCCTCCAGAAACGCTTCAAATACCGATTTCTTTGGACCAAGGCGGGTAAGGTTCCCGCCCGATTGTCAAATCGGTACCCTTGGGAGGTCTGACCTCTTGACTGCTGCCGTTCATAAAAACCTCGGCCGTATCCATCGCCGCACCTCTTTGGACATATATAGAGTATGTATCATTCCCTTTGGTTTATCAGCCGATTCTCTGGAAAGCCCCCATTTCTTCCGCTTTTCGTCCCCGTTATCTCCGGGAGTGAGCATGCAAAGGATCTTTCTAGTCCATTGACAAGCGGACAGGATACATGTAAAGTAAAGGTAACGGCGGTGGAGACGGCGGCGGATGCTTGGATGGGGAGCAGGGCGAAAGGAAAGATGGCGAGAGAGACGAATCGTGTGGTACCGGCGGTGGAGAGAGGATCAGGCGGATACAATTGCTTGCGGAACTGCTTATCCAAAAGCCCGAAAGCCCGTCTGAACCGTGGAAGGCATGACGCCGTGCCGTGCAAAATGGAAAGGTAGAGACAGCGCCCATGATAAAACAAATTCGTTATTTTCAAACTGTTGTGCGCCTCGGCAGCTTCAGCAAAGCGGCGGATGCCTGTTACATTTCCCAGTCTGCGATTTCCCAGCAGATACAGGCATTGGAACACGAGCTTGGGGCGGAGCTGCTGAAACGGGAACACCGGCGTTTTTCCCTGACGCCTGCCGGGAAACACTTCTACGAAAAAAGCCTGCCGCTCCTGGCAGACTTTGACCGGCTGTGCAGGGAGACAAAACAGATTGCCGCCGGTGACGATTTTGCTCTGCGAATCGGCTATCTCAGGGGATACGGAGGGGCTGAGCTTCAGAGAGCCGTGGCGGAATTTTCCGCGAAGTATCCCGAT
>CAZGAM010000181.1:0-4372 GCA_964523685.1 uncultured Oscillospiraceae bacterium
CGGAGGAGGCAGAGCGGAGGTTTCTAAGTTCGCTGGAAAACAAAGATCCGTATGTGGGGCTGGAAGAAAAATACATAGATTCCACGAGATACGGCCACCACGATGAAACATATTACTGTACAGGATTTCATGAACTGCCTGTAAAAGAGCGCACGATCACCTATCGGTGGTTAAATGGGGACGGGTCGCCTAAGTTGGATGCTGTCGTGGGGTATTGGAGTGAGTACAAGCAGACGGAAACAGAGGGCATGATCCAGGAACTCATCCCGTATGGCCATGGGGGATATGTGCACATCCCGGCAGCAACTGCGAAACCGGTACAAAGATATGGCTCGACAGACGAGTCGGACCCCTTTGAAGTAGAGAATTATCCCGATGCGCAGGAGTTTTATTATTATCACTATGATGATTTCTATGACTATGAGGATGCGGAAGAATATTATAATGAGCATATGGGTTAGGACGAAGGAAGTTTTTTGTCAAGGCGGTTTGTTTTAGCCGAGGGGGAAGATCACCCGGGACAGAAAGCGAAGACCATTGGAGCGCTTGTTGCTCCCAGGGTGCTTTCGCCTCGCGGGAATGGCAAAGGATAAAGTGCCTCGGCCGCTGCAAGTTCCGTCCGCTTCGTCAACAAAGAAGAGGTGAACACGATGTCAAAAGCCGAAAATTACCTCATTTTGCGGATATTCTTTCCGCTTTTGCGGCACGGATCTTAGCATTTCTCCACTCCAGCGTCCTGTCAGTCATACCTGCGGCTTCTGCCTGCCGTCCATCGATTTGACACGGGATGCTGCCGAAGAGGGGTAAAACCTGCCAAGGTTCTCTGCTTGGAGCAGCTTGGACTTGCCGTGGAACCTCGCGAGGATGGGAGCAGCGGAAGGGACGCATCCCTCAGCTGCCGACCGGGAGAAGAATGTTTCCGGAAGTATAGCCTACGCTGCAATGATCCGGCGAAGGCCGATTTTTTGCCTGTATTTGGCGCGTTCTCGGAGCATTTGCCTTTTTTTGCAGGAGAAAGGACGGTCTGTTTCCCGTTTGCTGAAGCTAACCAGAGAATACGTACCTGCCGATGAGGTTGCGTTTCGGGAAAATTGCGTATATAATGGAACAACTTTTGCAGGGAGGTACGTTTATGGAAGCCAGGACAGTGTATGACCTGATTTTAGTGGCAATTGTCCTTCTCATAGCCATACGTGGATGGAGACAGGGGATGCTGTCAGAAGTTTTGCGCCTGGCTGGCTGGGTGGTTGCCGCTGTTCTGGTGACGCAATATGCCAGGAACTGGGCAGAGAAAATTTACCAGGTTGTTCTGGAGCCGAATACGATTGCGAAGGTGGCAGAGGTGATGCCAGCCAACGCCAGTGCCATCATGAGCAGCGGTGTGGCAGCTCTTCAAACCATACAGAATATCTTAAACAGTCTGTCCGGACTACTGGGCGGGCACGTGATTGATCAGCAGACAGCCAATGCCATATTGAATATCGCCGGCCAGGATAATGCGACGCTGGCCCGGGCAATAGCCGATACAGTTTTACGGCCGGTCCTGGTTTCCGCAGTGCAGATGGTTCTGGGAGGATTCATTCTGTTCGGCTGTCTGTTTGCCGCTCGGTTTCTTGCCAGGCTGACAGTGTCCAGAAGGAGAAAAAATTCTATACTCAGTATGACGAACAGACTGCTGGGACTGGCACTGGGCATAGGAGAAGGGCTCGTTTCGGCCTATGTCTATGTGTTTGTTCTGTCGCTGCTGGTACTTTTTATCAACACATCCTGGCTGAACCAGGATATACTGCACAGCACCTATCTGGTGAGATTGTTTCTATAATTACATTATTTATAATAGTATGCCTCAGAGCACACGTTTCCGAATTCCCTGTTTGGGGAGGAGGGAGAGGCATCTGCAGGCATAAGACCTTTGCAAGGAGAAAAGAGTATGGGTAAATATTTTGGAACGGACGGTTTCCGCGGGGAGGCCAATAAAAATCTTGAGCCGACGCACGCATTCAAAATCGGCAGATATCTGGGCTGGTATTTTGGACAGGAACATAAGGCACGGGTGGTCATTGGAAAGGACACCCGACGCAGCAGCTATATGTATGAAAATGCCCTGGCATCAGGTCTGGTGGCCTCTGGTGCGGATGCCCACCTGCTGCATGTGATCACCACACCCGGGGTGGGATACATCACCAGCACCGAGGGATTTGACTGCGGCGTCATGATCTCAGCCAGCCACAATCCGTACTATGACAACGGCATTAAGCTGATCAATAAAGACGGCGAAAAGATGGATGATGCTCTCCAGGACGATATAGAGCGGTATATCGACGGGCTCATCCCGGAACTGCCTTATGCACGGCGGGAGAAGGTGGGGGAGACCATCGACTTCTACTCCGGGCGAAGCCGCTACATTGGAAGTCTTACAACCCTGGCGGGTGAATATTCTTTTGAAAACCGGGCAGTAGCCCTGGATTGCGCCAACGGCAGCACCTGGATGATTGCCAGAGCCGTCTTTACCGCGCTGGGCGCGAAGGTGATTGTGATCAACGATCGGCCGAACGGAACGAATATTAATGACAACTGCGGCTCTACCCACATAGAAAAACTGCAGGAACTGGTACGTGAGAATAAGGTGGACTGCGGCTTTGCTTTTGACGGCGATGGCGACCGGTGTATGGCGGTAGATGAACATGGCGAGGTAGTCAACGGCGATAAAATCATGTATATATGCGCCAAGTTCATGCGGGACAACGGGGAGCTGCCGGATAAAACGGTGGTTACCACGGTGATGAGCAATATGGGGCTATACAAAGCATTGGAAAAGGCGGGACTTCGCTATGAGCAGACCGCGGTAGGGGACCGCTATGTGTATGAGAATATGAAGGCAAACGGTCACGCGATCGGCGGGGAACAATCCGGCCATATCATCTTTCGGGAAGTGGCCCACTCCGGTGACGGGATCATTACCGCCATTATGCTCATGCGGGTTCTCACGCATACCAATCTTCCTCTTTCGGTGCTGGCAGCCCCGGTGCCGACTTATCCGCAAGTATTGAAAAATGTTGTGGTCACGGAAAAAAGCGCAGCGCTGGCAGATGGCTCGGTCCAGGAAGAGGTCTCCGCTGTGGAGAAGGAGTTGGGAAGCGACGGCAGGGTACTGCTTCGAGCCAGCGGAACCGAGCCGGTTCTCCGGGTTATGTCCGAGGCAAAGGAGCCGGAGCGCTGCGAAGCGGCTGTGGATCGGATTATCGCCGCAATGGAGAAAAATGGATATCTTGTGGAGGTACGCAAATGATCAGGGTAAGTGCACTTTATGATCTCACCCACACGGCCGCCTCGGCCCTGCTGGAAAAGGTCGAGTATCCCTGGGAGGCACTGGCGGATATAGGCGACTTCCTTCTTGCGCTGGGTCCTACGCTGCCGGAGGGTGAGTATGACCATCCGGAAGAGAATATCTGGATTGCCAGGGATGCGAAGATCTATCCCAACAACTATATAGCGGGGCCATGCATCATTGGCCATGGTACAGAGGTCAGGCCGGGTGCTTTTATCCGGGGCAATGCTCTGGTGGGAGAAAACTGTGTGGTGGGCAATTCCACCGAGTTAAAGAATGTGATCCTGTTTGATAAGGTGCAGGTTCCCCACTATAATTATGTAGGAGACTCTATTCTGGGGTATAGGGCCCATATGGGAGCAGGAAGCATTACCTCCAATGTAAAAAGCGATAAAACGCTGGTTGTGGTCAAGGACGGAGAAGAGAAATATGCGACGAACCGGAAGAAGGTTGGCGCGATGATTGGAGACGGAGCGGAGATCGGATGTAATAGTGTGCTCAACCCGGGTACAGTGATCGGCAGAAATGTCACGGTATATCCTGTGTCCTGTGTCCGGGGTGTGGTTCCGGAAAATACTATTTATAAGGCACAGAATAAGATCATTCCCAAAATATAACGGATTTCCGGTGTAATTTTCATGGTTTTTTCGCCCTTTGCGGGTTGGACAGCATTTTGGCCAATTTGAATGGGTGTTGGAATAACTTAAGCCCCAATTCAGCTATTTCTCTGATGCCAAAGGTCGTCTGAACGCCAGAGGGCCTGGGAAAAGCACTTATGTGCAGGGCCTGGGGTGCCGCAAAACAGGACAATAGCATTGGGGGCTGGCCATCAGTAAGGGAAAGAAACCTCTTCTGGAACAGAACGCAGGGATATTTTGTCTCTGACCCTGCTTCCCAAACCAATATTGACCCGGATCCACAGGATATCCCGGCGCCAGATGACTGCCGGTCTTCCCAACCGCCTGCATACATCGACCTTTGGAGATGCCTTTTTCCTGGATCAGCTGATTCGAGGGATAGGATATGAGCAAGTCTTCGACTTGA
>CAZGAM010000182.1:0-4352 GCA_964523685.1 uncultured Oscillospiraceae bacterium
GAAGAAACAGACAGTGACAGTACAAGGATGCCACCGGTTTATGATAAATTCATGGATGCAGCTTATCAAATTGCGGAGAAAGTCGAATTAATCCACCCAGCACGATTTTTGTTCAATGCCGGAAGTACATCTAAATCCTGGAATGAAAAAATGCTAAACGATCCACACTTTAAGGTGCTTTTCCATCAGCAGAACAGCTCAGCAGTTTTTCCAGGCACCGATATAAAAAGGGGGGGTTGCAGTAACTTATCGCGACGATAATATAACTTTCGGTGCGATTGGTATTTTTACCGCATTTGATGAATTAAATGAAATACTCCACAAAGTTATCAATAAGAATGACTTTCAAAGCTTTAGCACAATTGTATTCACAAGGACAGCGTATCGCTTAACAAACCAAATGCATGCTGAACATCCTGAAGCAATTGGTCAGTTAAGTACTGGCCACGCCTATGATATGGCATCAAATATTTTTAAAACACTACCACAAATTTTCTATGAAGAAAAGCCTAAGGATGGATTTGAGTATATTTGTATCTATGGTCTGGATGGAAAAGAACGAGTTTATAAGTATATAAGAGCAGATTATGTAAATAAAGTTCAAAATTTATATAAATATAAAGTATTTGTTCCTCAGGCTAACGGTTCAGGGGCTCTTGGAGAAGTGTTGACAACGCCCGTAATCGGGCGGCCCGTAATCGGGCATACTGAGACATTCATCAGCATAGGTAATTTTGAAACCCAAAAAGAAGCCGAAATCTGCTTAAAATATATAAAGTCAAAATTTGCAAGGGCCTTGCTAGGCATTTTAAAAGTAACTCAAGCAAACCCACCTGAAAAGTGGAAATATGTTCCCCTCCAGGACTTCACTGAGAATAGTGATATCGACTGGTCAAAATCAATCCACGAAATTGATTTGCAGCTTTACCGCAAGTACGGCTTGGACGTGAATGAAATTGAGTTCATTGAGACGCATGTAAAGGAGATGGCGTAATGGCTTCTATGAATACTTCTGAGCAGGTTGTCCCACAGTGCTATGCCTACACCACACCTGGAGTGCCCGCACATGACGGCTGGACAAAGCTTGGCTTCACAGAGCGGGATGTAGAAGATCGCATCAAGGAACAGACACACACCGTAGGAGTTGCTCATAAGACCTGGTGGCATATGCGGGCATCCTATATGACAGAGCCTTATGGTACTTTTACTGATAAAAAGTATCATGCGTATCTGCAAAAGCTCGGAGTTCCACGAGACGGCAATACAGAATGGTTTTTCATTGATCCGAATACTGCCAAAAGCAATTTTATCGATTTTACACAAAATCATGGTGTTTTATCTGTAGATGATGCTGATGCGGTGATTCCATATACACTCCGCGACGAGCAAGCCGAAGCAGTCCAAAAGACAATAGACTATTTCAACAGCATCGAAAACGCTGAATTTCTGTGGAACGCAAAGCCCAGGTTCGGCAAAACGCTCGCTGCCTATGACTTATGCATGAAGCTTGGAGCAGAGAAAATTCTAATCGTAACAAACCGGCCGGCTATCGCGAACTCATGGTATCAAGACTATGAAACTTTCTTCGGCCCGCAATCCGGCTACTTCTTTGTGAGCAATGTGGACGGCATTAAGGACAAAAAATATGTCTTAAGCCGCGAAGAATACATTTCAAAACTCACCCACCGCGGTTATGATGTAAAAGGCTGCATTGAGTTCGTTAGCCTTCAAGATTTGAAGGGCTCCCTCTACTTCGGCGGTCGGTATGATAAGCTGTCAGAAGTCAGCGCTGAAAAAGGCATTACCTGGGATGTGCTCATCGTGGACGAAGCGCACGAAGGGGTGGACACCTATAAGACAGATACCGCCTTCAATCACATCAAACGCAAATGGACGCTGCATCTCTCCGGCACACCGTTTAAGGCACTGGCGAATGAGAAGTTTCCTGAGAGCGCCATCTACAACTGGACGTATGCCGATGAGCAGAGAAAAAAACGTGACTGGGACCCCGCCAGCGAATTGGAGAATCCGTATGACACGCTGCCCTGTTTGTCCCTATTTACTTACCAGATGTCCGATATTGTCCGTGACAGAGTGAAACGGGGTATTGAGCTGGCGGACAATGATATTGAAGAGTATGCCTTTGATTTGAATGAGTTTTTCAAAACGACAGAATCAGGGAAGTTTGTACATGACGCGGATGTGGATAAGTTTCTAGACGCTTTGACTCGTCAGGAGAAGTTTCCGTTCTCAACACCCGAACTGCGGAATGAATTCAAGCACACTTTCTGGATCTTAAATCGGGTAGCCAGTGCAAGAGCTCTGGCCAAGAAGCTGAAGCTCCACCCGGTATTCAAGGACTATGAGATTATCCTTGCCGCCGGCGACGGCAGGCTGGACGACGATGACGAGAACGAGAAGTCCTTTGACAGGGTAACAAAGGCCATTGCCCAATACGACAAGACAATCACCCTATCAGTAGGGCAGCTTACTACGGGTGTAACCATCCCGGAGTGGACAGCAGTTCTTATGCTTTCCAACATGTCAAGCCCCGCGCTCTATATGCAGGCCGCCTTTCGTGCCCAGAACCCCTGCCTGTACACCGATGCAGATGACAATACCTATCGAAAGCGGAACGCCTATGTATTTGACTTCGATCCTGCCCGTACCCTGACAATTTTTGAGAAGTTTGCTAATGACTTAATCCCTGAGACATCCGGGGATAAGGGTGACCATGACAGCCGCAAGAAGAATGTGCGGGAGCTTTTGAACTTTTTCCCCGTCTACGGTGAAGATGATGAAGGAACCATGATAGAGCTGGATGCGGAGAAAGTTCTGACAATACCTCGGCACATCCACGCCAAAGAAGTGGTAGAGCGTGGTTTCATGTCCAATTTCCTGTTTGCCAATATCAGCGGTATTTTTGGTGCGCCAAAGGAGATTATAGACATCATCAGCAATATGCAGGCACTTGAAGAGCCGAAGTCCCTGCCTTCTTTGCCTGTAGATGAAACCACATCAGACAGCTTGAACATGAATGAGCGCGGCGAAGTTGAAATTCCAAAAGAGCAGGTCATCGGGACAGCCAGTGAGCTTTTTGGTGAGAAGGTTTATGCCGATGTAGAAGAACAATTGACGGAAGCGGTAGAAGAAATCCAGAAGGATGCGGCATCGAATCCAAAAAAGGATGAGCTGCAGGCTCTCCGGGAGAAGTTCTCAAAGCCAATAGCCAATACGCTCATGAACACTGCCAAAGAGCAGTATGGCAGAGATTTCAAAAAATCCACACAGAATAAGCTGCAGCACAAGATACAGGAAACCACCGATACAGTCGTGAACCGCGAATATGGGGATTACACGATTCGTGACAATCAGCTTGAGAAAGAGCGTAATGATAAAATTCAAAAAGCGCAGCAATCCGGTGCTACGATGGAGGAGATATCCCGGATTGATGATGAATATGCCGCCAAACGCCAACAGGGCTATTTGGACATGGTGGCCAGCATCAATCAAAAGCTCCATAGTGACGAGACGGTGAAAAAAGCGGCAGAAACGATTGTAGAAACAGTAGAAACCGAGAAGCTGAACGCAGAAAAGGATTCTATCGAAGGAAGCGTCCGTGATCATCTGCGCGGATTCTCTCGTACCATTCCTGCGTTTCTTATGGCCTATGGCGACGAGAATACTACCCTTGCAAATTTCGATTCCCTTGTACCGGCGGACGTATTCTGGGAAGTTACCGTCAATCCCCAGAGCGGACAGGGTGTAACGCTTGAGCAGTTTCGCATGCTCCGCGATGGTGGAGATTATAAGACTGACGCTGGTGAGGAGAAACACTTTGATGGGCACCTGTTTGACGAAGTCGTATTCAACGATGCAGTACAGGAGTTTTTGAGAAGACGCACCGAACTGGCTGATTACTTTAATCCGAGCCAAAAGGGTGATATCTTTGACTATATCCCGCCTCAGAGGACAAACCAGATATTCACGCCCAGAAAAGTCGTGGTGGAGATGGTGGACAGGCTGGAGCAGGAGAATCCCGGATGCTTCGACAATCCGAATGCAACCTTTATAGACTTGTACATGAAGTCTGGTATGTACATCACGGAGATAGTTAAGCGGCTTTACCAAAGCAAGAGAATGCAAGCTCTGTACCCTGACGATTCTGAACGGCTGAACCATATCTTTGCAGAACAGGTATATGGCTGTGCTCCGACTGAAATTATCTACCGCATCTGCCTTCGCTATATACTTGGGTTCAGCGATGATGTGCAAATTGAGAAAAATAACATCCGTCTTTGTGATACTTTGGAGTTTGCCAAGAATGGTACGATGGCTGAAGAGATAAGTAA
>CAZGAM010000183.1:0-4295 GCA_964523685.1 uncultured Oscillospiraceae bacterium
GCGGTCCAGCACCTGCTTGAGTTCGTCGGTCCATTCCGCACCTTCCGTGCTGTAGGCGCCGAGCAGAGCATGCATACTCAGCACGTTCTGTTCGTTATAGTGGGTGCTTCCGGCGTAATGGCAAATCCGGTCCCTCAGGTATTTGTTGTAGATAATATGGTAGCTGCCGATCATTCCCGCCAGATTGAAGGTCTTGGAAGGCGCGTAAATGCCTATCGTGTGCTGTCTGGCCCAATCGTTGACCATCTGCGTTGGAATATGGGTATGGCCGGGATAGGTGATGTCGGACCAGATCTCATCGCTGATGACAAGGACCTCATTTTTTTCAAAAATATCTAAGGCTTTTTCAAGTTCCCAGCGCTCCCAAACTCTGCCGGTGGGATTGTGGGGAGAGCACAGAATGGCCAGATGGCAGCGGCTTGCTTTGATTTTGTCATCCATATCCTGAAAATCCATGCGATAGACGCCTTGGGCGTCTTTTTTTAATTCACTGCGCACGGGGACACGGCCAAGTCCCTCTATATCATCACAGAAACCAAGGTAATAGGGAGAGTGCAGGAAAACAGCTTCCCCCTCCTGGCTGAGGGTCTGCACACAGGTGCTGATGCAGCCGTGGACTCCGTTTTCGTAACCGATGGCCTCTTTGGTGAGACCGGTGACGTGGTGACGCGTCTCCTGCCAGCGGATAATGGATTGAAAGTATTCCGGCCGGTCGATGAAATAGCCGTAAAGAGGATGACTGATTCTCTTCTCCAAAGCCCTGGTGATAGCGGGAGCGGTGGCGAAGTTCATGTCAGCTACCCACATGGGTATGGAATCAAATCCGTCTTTGGGAGCAGACGGTTCGCTTCCCCATATGTGTTTGCCGATGCCCTCTACTGCCGTGGCATCCCAGCCCCGGCGGTCAATCAGGGAAGTGAAATCATATTTCACAAAATTTTCCTCCTTGCTCGGCGTTGTGCCTTTGCTGGTATATTACTCCTTTCCACACACTTTTTCAATACAGAGGGCAGAAGATGAGTGTGCTTTTGTGACGGTGCGGAGAGAGTGTGGGATGGATCCTCTCTGTATCTTCTGATTCCAGGCAGGAAGGGGAACCGAACGGCGGGGCCGTGTGCTCGTCCCGGAGAACCCGGAGAAGAGCTGTTCCCCTTAGGGGAAAAAGGGAGGGAGGCCCCTTTCTTTTTTGATTGCTTTTCGTGCCGGTAAGGTTTATAATTTGAATTGTACTAAGTCCGCTTCCATCTGGTCCAGACTGAATCGAACGGATTTTAGACGAAACTGCGAGTGGTTCGGAAAGAATAAATGCATCGCTGCCGGAGAGAAGTGCAATCGTGCCATATGCGTATGGAATGATTCACCCATCCCGTATAGACGGTTTTCGGAGATTCCAGAATGGGTTGGGACCCCGGGAGCCGGGAAAAAGGATAGACGGACACCCAACAGGATGGGATAATACAAAAGGAGGAACGGAACATGCTGAAAGGAAAACTGATTCATCCGGATATTATGGCGGAGCTGGCTTTATGCGGCCATGGAGACAAAGTTCTCATTGCAGACGGGAATTACCCCCTGGACTCCCGGACGAACGGTGCCGAGCTGGTGTACCTTGGTCTGACTGCAGGGCAGCCCACCGTGACCGATGTGCTGGCAGCCATTCAAAGCGAGGTCAATATAGAAAAGGCAGAGGTGATGGAGCCGGGCGACGGCACGACGCCGGAGATTTTTGGCGAATTTGAGAAAATGCTGGGAGGAATGATGCTGGACAAGTTGGAACGCTACGATTTTTACGATGCGTGCTGTATGCCCTCTGTACGCCTGGCCATTTCTACCGGCGAGAAGAGAACGTTTTCAAATATTCTGCTTACGATTGGCGTTGCCTAACCTGCACTTCAAATGGGGAAAGAAGGAAAATCCATAGGACTAACCGCGACCGCTGGCAGCGGCAAGTTCTGGCTGGCCGGATGTGAGAAGGCGTTCTGACAGATGTGCATGGGGCCGAATCCGGCCTTCTTTGCAGATGTTCCCCTATACCATTATATGGGAGAGGAACATGGATCCGTCTTAATCCGCATGGCAGGATGGGAATTGGGTTGTTCTTTCCAAAGGACATGGGCACCCGGATAGTACAGTGGTTATTTTTTTCGATGGAAGTTCTGGTGACACTGCGCTATATCAAGTTCTGCCTGAAGGAATATCCGAATAGGGGCATAGCCCCCAGAATGGATATGCTTGCGGTTTTCTTAGGCAGAGGTTGCGCCGCCGGGATAACGAAGGGAGCAAACTTTCTTCCTAAGACATCCGCGTATATGCGCTGCTGGGACATGAGAACTTGTCAGAAGGCCCCGAATTGGGCGGAGGCAAGGACTTTTCCAAGCGGTGCTCGAGAGGAAAACGGCGGACTTCCCTCACGGGACGGCGCCGCGAAACTGGAGCCTGTGGTTTTTTCCGCACGATACGGGGCGACAGGCAGAATCTCAAGAGCCTCACATCGCGCTTTAGCTGGATCCGTACAGCTGCTTTTGCTGTGTTGGCCTTTAACAAACCGCAGGATATCCTGCACCTATGAGATCTAACGCAGGAACTCATCCTTGTACAAGGACCAAACAGTCTTTCCACAATATAAAAAACGCGATATGATACGCGCTATCGTACCTGCTATGTGCTAAAACATGCTTCCACTTGGACTGCCTCCTTTGTGTTTGATGTGGCTTGGGAAACCAACATACTGATACAACGGAGGCATTTTTGACGAGGTTCGCTGCCAGCTGCTGAGAAACCTCCGATTTTGTTGGGGCCAAAGGAAGGGCTCCCGGCCAAAACGGGGAGAATATCAGCACCTGAGGCCTGACATTCTGCAGAAGAAACGGAGAAAATGATGGGACTGCCTGACAACTGTGAATTGAATCTGCCAGGAAAATGGCCTCGTGGTCGGAGAAACCTGATTACGGACGTACAGGGAGTGACGGTGGGACATGCTACAATCCAGCAGGGGGATATCCATACGGGCGTAACAGCGATTGTACCGCACCAGGGGAATTTGTTTCAGGATAAAGTGATGGCCGCCTGCAGCGTAATCAATGGCTATGGAAAGAGTGTAGGGCTGGTGCAGGTGGAGGAGCTCGGAACCATAGAATCTCCTATCATGATGACCAATACGCTCAGTGTGGGAACAGTAGTAGAAGCATCGGTACGGTATATGCTGGAGAAAAATCCGGATATTGGTGTGACAACGGGGACAGTGAACTGCGTGGTAACCGAGTGCAATGACGGCTGGCTCAATGATATACGAGGTATGCATGTAACGGAACAGCACGTTCGGCAGGCGCTTGGCAGCTGCAGGGAGGTTTTCGAGGAGGGAGCTGTGGGGGCTGGTACTGGAATGGTCTGCATGGGCCTGAAGGGAGGAATCGGCTCCTCATCCCGAGTCATTTCCCTGGACGGATCGAACTGGACAGTCGGGGCAATAGTTCTATCCAATTTTGGCCGGGCAGGAGATCTTGTCATCGGGGGAAAACACTATGATATTCGTCCGGAAAAGCCTGCGTCCGACAGGGATATGGGTTCTATTATTATTGTGATTGCGACAGATATCCCTCTCAGTGAACGGCAGCTGCGGCGGGTGGCCAAACGCGCTACAGTTGCGCTGGGGAGGACAGGATCTTTTTGCGGAAACGGAAGCGGAGATATTGCCATCGCTTTTACAACGGCGAATAACATCCCTCATGTCAGGGAGCACAAGATTCTTCCGATTCGAATGCTCCTGGACGACAGCCTCGACTGCGTCTTCGAGTCAACAGTCGAAGCGGTGGAGGAGGCCATAATCAGCTCGCTGTATCATGCCAGAGCGGTTACCGGCATCCGGGGCAATCATTGCAGCAGTTTGCGGGATTTCCTGTAGCGGAAATTGGGAAAAGTATTCTCTAAATGTGAAATTTCCGATTTTTGCTTCCATGCAAACGCTGCCAGAGATGCCTAAGAAAAAACGTAGTACGCTACCCAAGCCTAAAACAAGAAGACCCCAAGCCAAAAAGGAAACTTGGCAGACCAAAGAAGGTACAAGATACACCTCAAGACACATTGCCTGAAGTTTCACCTGATAAAACGGAACAACTTCCTCTGCAAGTCGATACGCCGCCACAGAACCAACACGACCAGCAAATTCTTAAAAAGCAAGCTGTTGGTCGCCCTAGAAGGCTAAGCTCCACAGCAGAGCTTCTGAAGCAGATAGCACAGGAAAGTGTTCGCGAAGAAAGTCAATCTGAGCAACAAACCAAGCGTGGACGAGGTAGACC
>CAZGAM010000184.1:0-3394 GCA_964523685.1 uncultured Oscillospiraceae bacterium
CCAGAATAGAATATTCTGAGAAAGAGCTTTTATGTGGAAATACATTCGAAAATATATCCACTTTATGATCTTGGCGGGGTTGTGCATGGTTCTGGAAGTTACCGTGGATCTGCTGGAACCTCGAATGATGAGCCGCCTGGTGGACGAGGGTGTGCTGGGCCTGTCCCGGGGAGGGGTGGGAGACATGCACGTGATCGTGACTTTGGGCCTCGCCATGATGGGCCTGGTGGTGCTGGGCGGTCTGGGCGGTGCGTTGTGCAGTGTGTTTGCCAATATTGCCAGTGAAAACGCTGGCAACGGCATGCGAAAGGATGCCTTCCGCCGGATTATGCACTTTTCCTTTCCCCAGGTGGATCGCATGGGCGCCGGCGCTCTCATAACCCGGGTCACCAACGATATCACCCAGGTACAGAACATGATCACCATGTTTGTGCGGGGTATGATCCGCACATCCTATATGTTTTTAGGCAGCATTTTCTTCATGTTCCAGCTCTATCCCCGGTTCGGTTTGATTGTCCTGTGCGCCCTGCCTTTTATTATCGGAACCATGGCGGTGTGCCTTTCCCGAGCCAACCCGGGTTTTGCGAAAATGCAGGCCCAGCTGGACGGCATCAACGCCATTATGCAGGAAGACATCTCCGGCATTCGTATTATCAAGGCCTGTGCCAGAGAAGTGTACGAGAAGGTGCGCTTTGGCAAGGCAAACGACGAGCTGATCGGAACGCAGCTGTATGTGCTGGTCATTTTTGCCTTTATGACCCCCATGATGAACCTTTTCATGTATCTGGTGGTCATAGTCATTCTGGTGGTGGGGCATATCCATGTGGGACTGGGAGGCACCACACCGGGGGCCGTGATGGGCGCAGTCACGTATACTACCCAGCTTCTGCACAGTATTCTGGGTCTGGTGAATCTCTTTCAAAATATCTCCCGGGGCAGTGCATCCTGGAAGAGAATTCAGGAAGTGCTGCATACGGAGCCGGAGCTGAAGGACGGCTCTGTCCAGGGCGGGACGGCGGTTCAGGGAAAAATCGAATTTCGGGATGTATCCTTTGCCTACCCGGGAACGGCTAAAAATGTGCTAGAGCACATCAACCTGACAGTGGAGCCTGGGCAGACGCTGGCGGTTATGGGAGCGACTGGCTGCGGCAAGACTACTCTCATCAATCTGATCCCCCGTTTTTACGATGTGACGGAGGGATCTGTGCTGGTAGATGATGTGGATGTGCGGGACTGGGATCAGCAGGCATTGCGGCAGAGGGTATCGGTGGCGCTGCAGAGAAGCGAGCTTTTCAGTATTCCGGTTGTGGACAATATTCTCTGGGGCGATCCGGACGCCGACAGAGCCAGGGTGCAGAAAGCGGCGGAAGTGGCTCAGGCGGACGACTTCATCTCCGCCATGTCCCAGGGGTATGACACGGAGGTGGCCGAGAGGGGCATGAGCCTTTCAGGCGGGCAGAAGCAGCGGGTCTCCCTTGCGCGGGCGGTGTTGAAAAACGCGGAGATTCTCCTCTTTGATGACGCCACCAGCGCGCTGGACCTGAAAACAGAGGCAGAGCTGTTTCGCGCCTTGGAGCGGGAAAAGAGCGGTGTAACCCGAATCGTGGTGGCGCAGCGGATCGCCTCCGTGCGTCACGCAGACCGGATTGCCGTGCTGGACGGCGGAACGGTGGCCGCCTGCGGTACCCATGAAGAACTGATGCGCACCTGTGCCATCTACCAGGATATTTACAGCTCGCAGTTGGGAAGGGAGGATGAGGATGAGCAGTAATCCAACCTCCGGACAGACAGCTTTTCAGCGATATGGACCCAGGCGCGGCGGGGGAGGCGCCAGGCGCTTTGAGGTGGGTGAGCACGCCCACAATGCGAAAGGCGCGATGCGCCGCCTGGCCGTTTACTTTATCCGGGAGAAACGTCTCCTTTTTGCTATGCTCTCTGTGGTGGTGTTCGGTACTGTCTGCGGCGTGTGGGCCCCCAGCCTGCAGAGTACGGCGGTGGATATCATAGCCGGGAGCCGGCAGGGTCGTTTTGGCTTTACCCTGGGGCTTATGTTCCTGGCATATGCGCTGTATTCCGGAAGTCAGTTTTTGCAGGATTATATCAGTGCCCACCTGAGTCAGAACATCGTGCGGGTACTGCGGCAGGAGCTGTTTGCCAAGTTTATGGATATGCCGGTGAAATACTTTGACAACAATTCCCACGGGGATGTAATGAGCCGTATGACCAATGACGTGGAGAATATCTCCTCTACCATCTCCCAGTCCCTGCCCTCGCTGCTGTCCGGCGTGCTCACGATCATCGGGACCGTGGTGGTGATGTTCTGCTACTGCTGGCAGCTGACGATTCTGAGCTGCCTGTCCATTCTTATTACCATCGCAGCTACCAAACTGGTGGGCGGAAAGGTGCGGAAATTCTCCCGTCAGAGGCAGGAATATCTGGGTGAACTGAACGGCTGTGTGGAGGAGATGATCTCCGGATACCGGACGGTGGTGGCGTACAACCATCAGGAGGCGTCTATTGAAGAGTTCTGCCGGACCTCGGATGAGCTGACGTCAGCGGGGATAAAGGTCAATGCGCTGGGAGGCATCTTCGGGCCCATCATGAACTGCATCGGCAATTTCGGCTTTGTGGTGGTCGCTGCTTTTGGCGGATATTTTGCTCTCCACGGCATTATATCGGTGGGAGTGATATCGGCGTTCATTGTCTACGCCAAACAGTTCAGCCGCCCCATGAACCAGATCGCCCAGGTTTACAGCCAGCTCCAGTCCGCTTTGGCAGGTGCTGAGCGGGTTTATGCCGAACTGGATGAGGCGGATGAGGATATGTCCGGACAGAGTCTGGCGGAGGAAAAGACGGCTGCCGTCCGTTTTGAGTCAGTGGATTTTGCCTATCGGCCCGGTCAGCCGGTACTGAAGAACTTTACCCTCACGGTTCCCTCCGGAAAGAAAGTAGCGCTGGTAGGCGCCACCGGAAGCGGGAAGACCACCGTAGTCAATCTGCTTATGCGCTACTACGATGCAGATGGTGGTTCGATCTGCATCAATGACCAGAATCTGCAGCAGGTGTCCCGGACCAGCCTGCGGAAAAGAGTAGCCATTGTGCTGCAGGATACGGTTCTGTTCACGGACACTGTGCGAAACAACCTGAAATACGCGAACCCCGGGGCCACAGAGGAAAAAATGGAGAGGGCTGTGGAGATGAGCCGGTGCAGAGAGCTCATTGAGTCGCTGCCAGAAGGCTATGATACGGTTCTCACCGGGGCCGGCGCCAACATCAGCCAGGGCCAGCGGCAGCTGCTGGCGATTGCCAGGGCTTTTGTAGCGGACCCGGACATACTGATTTTAGACGAGGCGACCTCTAATGTGGATACCAGAACGGAAAGGGCGATTCAGGA
>CAZGAM010000184.1:3404-4272 GCA_964523685.1 uncultured Oscillospiraceae bacterium
GAGATTATGAAGGAGCGGACCAGTATTGTGATTGCCCACCGGCTCTCCACGATCCGGGATGCGGATTTGATTGTGGTGGTAGACGGCGGGCGCATCGTGGAGAGGGGAAAGCATGAGGAACTGCTGGCAGAAAAAGGAAAGTACTATGAGCTGTATATGACCCAGTATGCCGGTATTGCCACGTGACATGTGTTGACAACGAGTTCATTGGAAAGTAGCCGAGCTAAGTTTGACGTGATACCGAGGCAGCATAGCCCTTAACCCTCGCCGGGGCTCTACCCTTGGCCACCAGGGTTTACCGCTTCTGTTCCCACAAGAGCGATGTTTGGTGACCATTTGCGTCGGAACTTATGCCAGATTGTTCCGGCTGCCAGCCGGAATATGGCGTCATTTTCCGGGACTTACAAAGCTGCCGGGAACATCCGGATCTTTTCAGGAAGGATACGAAAGCCTCAACTTGTGTAAGAGCCTTTGAGCAGAACTGGTGCTGTAGCCCATCTGATACTTTTTTCGAATACAACGCTCTGGCTGTCCCGGATCTCCTGTGCGGAGAGCCTGGGTGGCCTGCCCGGCTTTTTTCATCTATCCATAACCTGAAGCCAATATTGTTAGGTTCTCACGGAAACTCCCACGAAGGGCGAAAGCACTTTGGCGCTTGTTCCACTTATACCAGGGTTGCGCGCTGATTGGATCCAGTTCGAATGATCTTTTTTCCCTGTTCGGGCAGCTGCGCAATGCTGTGCTTGTATTGCCGTACATACAGGATAGCGTACCTCCGCCTGTATTCTGCCACCGTTCGGTTCAGAGCCAAATAAATCGGGTAGGAGGCTGGTCATTAATTGGCCAGCCGACCTCCCACAGAACCGAG
>CAZGAM010000185.1:0-1291 GCA_964523685.1 uncultured Oscillospiraceae bacterium
GGGAGTAAAGTGGCAGAATAAACAGGCCACATCAACGATTATGCCGAAAGCCCCAAAAAAACTGAGGCTATGTGAATGCCAGTAGTCCATCTGAGAAAACAAATGATCTGATTGTTGCCAGATGGCAAAAACACAATGGTATGTCCTGGTCTTATTCTGGCAGCGGCTCGCTGGCATTGATTTCTGCTCTAGACCAGAACAATGAGCTGGATTCATGGATCCATACACATCAAATACACTTCACATTTGGGCAAGTGCCTAGAATTCATACTTTGCATTTGCATCACTTTTGTGTATGAAGTCATACAGCTCGAAAAATTTGTGCTGTGACAAAATGCTGTGTTCCACAAATGGATTCCTTTGCGACTCTTGGGTCTCCGGGTCCCTGCGCTACCCCGGGGTAAGCACCTCTTGTGAAGTTTCTCCCCGCCAAAGGACATAGCAGGGAGGACTCTGCCAATGACCCGATGCTTTTCCTCCCACCCGTTCTCAACTGGGCCGACCGCATTGGTATAGAGTGCTGATCTTCCTGCGATTGGCGCCTGTGCTATCCATGGCGCACGCTATTTTTGAGAAGGAGCTGCAGCGGTCTCTTTGCAAAGGACCCTGCGCAGAGTGTCTATGATTTTGGTAAGTGCCTGCCTGCTGGGTTATGCTTGCAAATACAACGGAGGTAGCAACGATCATCCTGCCGTACACGCTTTCCTGGAAGGAAAAGACTTTGTATGCTTTTGCCCGGAACGGGCCTCCGGGCTGCCATCGCCCCGTCTGCCCAGTGAAATACGCGATGGCAGAGTTTTCAGTCAATCCGGGGAAGATGTCACCGATGCCTTTCATAAGGGAGCGGAAAGCGCTCTGGACTTCTGCCGCCGCCATGCGGTCACCCTTGCCATATTGAAGGCAAGAAGTCCCTCCTGCGGCGTTCATGCTGTCTACGATGGTTCCTTTACGGGTCGCGTCATTCCCGGTATGGGGATCACGGCAAGGCTCCTTTCAGAAAACGGAATCGTTTTAATGGATGAGGAAGACCTCCTCTAACTTGCTTTTCGCAGATTGGGGAGAAAGGCTTCTTCTCTCCGGAACAGGAGGTCAGTGTTATGATTTGCCGTCTCTGTCCGCGGCAATGCGGTGCCTTGCGGGATGAAACTCATACCGGTTTTTGTGGCGTGGGGAATCTGCCTGTGATCGCCCGCGCCGCTCCCCATTTTTGGGAGGAACCCTGCATCAGCGGGCAAAACGGCAGTGGTGCTGTCTTTTTCTCCGGGTGCAGCCTCCAATGCATCTACTGTCA
>CAZGAM010000185.1:1301-4162 GCA_964523685.1 uncultured Oscillospiraceae bacterium
AGAACTATACGCTCAGCCAGGGGAAAATCGGAAAAATCGTTTCCATCAGCCGTCTCCGGGAGATTTTTCATGCCCTTCAAACGCAGGGGGTTCACAATCTGAACCTGGTGACCGGGAGTCATTTCGTACCAGCCATTGTTCAGGCTCTGAATCCCGCCCCTGGTCTTCCCGTAATCTGGAACAGCAGCGGATATGAAAGTATGGCGTCCTTGAAGGCTCTGGATGGTCTTGTTCAGGTCTATCTGCCGGACATAAAATATATGGACAGCTCTCTCGCAGAAGAGCTGTCCCATGCAGCAGATTATCCGGAAATCTCCAAAACCGCTATTCTTGAAATGTTTCGACAAACCGGACCCTATCAGCTTGACCGGGAAGGCATGCTTGTCCGGGGTGTTCTGATTCGTCATCTGGTCCTTCCCGGACAGTTGGACAACACCTTTGCCGTGTTGGATTGGATTCATGAGTCCTTCAGGAAGGGAGATGTTCTCGTCTCTCTGATGGGCCAATATACGCCCAACGGCGTAGGGGGACCGGCAAGATCCCTCACGCCTCAGGAGTATCAGCGGGCGGAAGAGTATATGTTTGCTCTGGGCATTTTAGAGGGGTATACGCAGGATATATCCAGCGCAGAGAGTTCTTATACCCCATTATTTGACAACACCGGGGTTTGAACCGAATCGTCTTTGCCTATCTTCCTCTCTCCGTTCCACTTGGGCTTTGGAAGATTCCGCGGCAGTATTCTGCCGTTTCTGCCTAATACTGCCGCAGCCGCTCTTCCTCCCGCTTCTTACACGATCAGCAAGGGCAGTCCTGTTGACACTCCTACGGTTCTAAAGCATCGGGGAAATGTCACTGCTCCATGTCTGCATCGGAAAGCATACCATAACTGCCGTCCTTGCGCTTGTATACCACGGAAAACGCGCCGTCTTCTTCCTGATTTCGAAAGGCAAAAAAGGAATGCTCCAGCAATTCCATTTGCATAACTGCCTCCTCCGGACTCATCGGCTTGAAGGGGTAATGTTTCGTGCGGCTGATTTTATATTCCGGTTCTTCCTCATCAATCACATCTTCCGGAGCTGTACGTTCAAAAGCTCCTTCACGGAGACGTTTTTCGAGACGGGTCTTATTCTTGCGAACCTGGCGAGTCAAAGCCGCACAGGCTGAATCAATCGAAGCAAACATATCACTGGTAGTCTCTGTGACCCGATAGAACATACCATTATTCCAAATTGTAACTTCCGCTGTATAGCGGCCTCTCTCCACACTAAATGTGATAGACGCATCGCTCTCCGTACGGAAAAGCTTATCAATCTTGCTTACTTTCTTTTCTGCATAGGCACGAAGCTCATCAGATACTTCATATTTTCTGCCTGTAATCGTAAATGTCATTTCTCTCTTCCGGTGCCCGTACCCTCTATACAGATATAGTGAGCTGCACCATTTCCTCCTCCAATTCACTTATACTTGCGTTGCATGCCGGAAAGTCCCGGATGACGATTTTCTCTCTCCTAATTATTTCGGAATGATCATCCTGAAAAACTAGATGTGTTTTTTTATATTTCGTATAACTGCAGCTATCCCCCAAAACAAAAGCAATAAAATAAAAGCTAAAAAGATTCCCAAAGTGGAGCCGGATAAATCAATACATACATCTCGAATCTGTGCTGACCGCCCATCTGAAAAAAGCTGTATTCCCTCATCTATTATTGCAACGGCTAAACAGCAAAGTTCCATGAGAAAATATCTTCCCCACCGATTTCGTTCTGCAAACGACAACGTTATAAGAAAGCCAAGAAGCATGTACTCCGAAAAGTGCGCTGCTTTTCGGACAATCACCGTAGGGCCCAAAGCAAGGACCTTATCCAGCGTCTCATGCAAAAAATCAACCACACCACTTAGAGCGTCCGGCACACGTGCAGCGAGAGCCATCAACGTTTTCTGAAAACTCTCACTTTGCAGGTAGTTAAGGACAGGCGCCAGCCATCTTTCCACCCTGCTGCTCTCCAAACTGGACATATCTGCCGGAAGCAGCGAATTGCCCCACACAAACAGCAGTGTAGCAATCGCCAGAATCAGCAATATTCGTTTTAAATATCGTATCATACCATAATTTTCACAGGTAACCATGATCAAACTATAAGCATACAGGCAGCCACATTGTTCTATGCTTTTCCATGCTTTTAAAAAATTTTTATAATATTATACACAATCCAAAGTTGTTTGTCAAGATTTTTTCAAATCTATCTATATTTTCCAGTATGTTGAACCATTTATGATAGCCATTACCCAATAAAAGCATCTGCTCATCACTATTCGATTAGGCGCTGTCCCTGTGTTCAAGTATCTTGAAAACTGCCCGGCACAGCATTACGGGTAGATGTGACAGTCGACATCGCAGAGAGCTGACGCGTGCAAAGAACAATGCTTCTGAGTGCGGTAATGTTTCCAAATAAAAGGCATACTTAGGATATGGCTGAAAGGACGTTGCCAATCTGTCAACGGCGTAGAACATGCTAAATTTGTACTAAGTCAACAGGGAAGAATTCCGCAGTTTCCCTTACTGGAAATTGCCTTACGCAGGAGCAAGTTGACGTGCTTCCTTATAGATGAATCCTTTTTACCTGCTCCTGTCTTTGTCGCTGCACAGAAACCGGAGATTCCTTTTCCCCAGCCGGCGGCTCTTCTTCCGGCATAATCCTCTCTCTTACTCTCCAAGCATTGCCGTTTACCATTCTCTCGGCAGCTCTGCTATCTGCTATCCAAGCAAAGAACAGCCTTTGTCTATAGAGAGGCGATCATGCATTTTTCCCCCATGTCTGCGAATGCTTCTCCTCTTCGCACACCAGGTTCCTCCTTCCTCC
>CAZGAM010000186.1:0-4114 GCA_964523685.1 uncultured Oscillospiraceae bacterium
TATAGTATAACACATTCAGAGCCAAAATGGAAGATTTTTCCCATCTTTTTTGGCTGTTGTTCGGTTACTTTTGGCAGGCAAATCATACAATAATATATATGTCTTCATGCACAGGATCATCGAACATCCTGACTCACCTATCTGCATACAGACCATTCGATTTTGCGTCACACACTCCCGCCAAGCCTATATGCGATGCTCGTCAGAAAAGTCCGGACAGGATATCCCCCAGAACCAGAACGGGTGTCGCCGCTTCTCCCTATCAGTCCTTTCCAATTTCCCTGAAGGTCCGTACTGTTGCTATCCGGGAAGTATATCCTTCCGGAACCAGAGGAAGAGCAAAGCTCCCAGCTATTGGCAATAAACCCTGGGGATCTTCTACCTAAAGGCCTCCCCAGCTGTCTTTTTCCCACGTGAAAAGTTCTCTGCGCTGAAACTCCGGCGGTTCCGTACAGCCAAAAAAGCCGCCTTCATAATAGCCCTCCTGGACCTATAAGCCGCCTGTTAGAAGGATCCTCCGAATCCGAACATAAACCCCACAGATTTAACCCGAAGAGGAAGGCCCACATGATCCGGTCTTGTCCACGGAATATGGTTGATGCCGTATATGCGCATTATGAGTTTAGGGGCTCGAAAGATATGATGAACATGCCCTCATTTTGCCCTCTACCCTGCTGACCCGGTGCGAACCGGCTCGTCCCAAACCGGGATTGGCCCATCAAAAAAAGACCTTTCTCGGGTAAAGACCAGCGGTACCGATATTTCTCCCCCTCTGACCCAAAGCTAGCTGATTTGCTTTGGCTCCGCCAGGATCGTCCTTTGGTTGGAGTATATTACCATGCCCGGTTTCGCGCCTTTTGGCTTTTTCACATACCGCACCCACGTCGCGTCTACAGGTACATGCCCTGCTTGATTTCCCTCCGAATAAAAGGCCGCCAGGCAAGCCGCCTCATAGATGCTCTTCTCATCCGGCTGCGCCCCCTCGCAACGTAAAATCACATGGCTTCCATGCAGTTTCTGTACATGAAGCCACAGATCGGTCCTTCGCGCGGTCCGGAATGTAAGATCGTCATTTTGCAGATTGTTTCTGCCCACCAGCACTTCCATCCCCCCGCTGGTAACAAAAAGGTGAGGGCCTGCCGATCTATTTCGCTGCGTCCTGCCCCGGCTCTCTTTCAAATACCCCGCCTGCACCAATTCCTGGCGGATGACATCCAAATCACTCGGATTTTGCGCGCAGGCTAATTCGGCGGCGATGGAAGAGAGGTACTCTGATTCTATTTGGTTGTCTGCGATCAAGGCAGTAAGATGTTCCTGCGCCGTTTTCTTTTTCCTGTATTGCCTATAATACTGCGCCGCATTTTGCTGGGGGCTTTTTCTACTGTCCAGGGCTATGGTGACTTGGGGACTGTCCGGCTGGTAGAAGTCCTCCAGAACCACTGTGCTCTGTCCGGGTTCCATCCGCCAGATATTGGCGGTTATAAGATCGCCTTTTCGTTTATCCTCTTCCAGATCCTCCGTATCCGACAACTCCTGGCGGCGCAGTTCCAGCTTCTTTTCCGTCCGCTTGATGGCATTGCGCACCAGCTTCGTAAGATTTTTCGCCCGGCTCCGGACATGCTCGACTCTGTCCTTTTCCGCATAAAACACATCCAGAAGCTCGGACCAGCCGGGATAGGTTACGCTCTCTACCTGCGGGCCATACTGCAAAATAGGCAGAAACGTAAAATCCTTGGGAGCACCGTTTTCCACCAGCATAGTCGGCTCTTTTCCCAGTCCGACCAGTCCTTCCGGCGTGGGGGGAAGCCCCCGCCACTCCATCTCTCGCCGGATCAAAGGCGAGAGCCCGGAAAATTTCCCCGGCTCCGGCTTGGGGGGCATGCGGTAGAGAAGCCCCGGGAGAATCTGACGTACCGGGCTCATCTCCTCATCCACCCGGCGGCCGGCATCCAGAATCCTGCCGTCTTCCCCGATGAGGATCAGATTGGAATTTCGACCCAAAAGCTCTACCGCCAGAGCTCTCTCCGCCGGCTGACCCAGTTCATCCCAGGCCGCCGCCCGCAGAAACAGCATCCGCTCCGCTTCCGGCTGGATCACTTCCGTGATTTTCGCCCCCAGAAGATACTTTCGCAAAAGCATGCAGAACATGGGCGGCTGGGCGGGGTTTTCAAACCGGCTCTCCGTCAAGCAGATCCGGGCTGACCCGGACCCGAAACAGCACAGAAGCCGGACATCAGGTCCTTTTCCCCGGAGGGTAAAGAGCACCGTATCCTTCTCCGGCTGATGAATCCTGTCAATCTTCCTGTCGACAAGGGCCTCTGCCAGTTCCTGCCTTAATTCCGATAGATATATCGCGTCAAGGGGCATGGCTTTCCTCCACGATCCGGGCAAACAGCTGCTGGATCCGTTTTCTGTCTCCGGTCAGCCACAGCCACCCGAAAAGAGCTTCTAAGGCGGTCGCTGCGTGATACTGGGCCAAGGTGCTGCCGGAGGGGCAGTTGTGGACATGGGCGTTTCGTGCCCGCTGGAACACGCGCAGTTCCTCTTCCGTCAGAAAGGGCATAAGTTTCTCCCCCGCTTCCGCCTGTGCCGGGGCGGATACAAACGCCACACTCTTTTCATGGAGCTGCCCCACTCTGTCGCCCTTTCTTGCCAGATGGGTCCTCACCAGAAGCTCATAGACACTGTCCCCCACATAGGCTAGTTCCAGACATCCCAGTGTCTGCACCTGGTCCGGCTGCCTGGAAAACTCCGTCATGGCAGTTCTCCCTCCTCATCCGGCGACTCCACCTCAGGAAAATTGTCCTCTTCCGACTCCGTATTCCCGGCAAACGCGTCACTGTCCGCTACTTCTCCAAACTCATGGGCTATGCTGTCTACCGGGGCCGTACCCCGGGCGTACTGCATTTCCTGCCACTGCTGTTTGGTAATCATAATCTGCCTGGGTTTGGAGCCCTCATAAGGGCCTACCACCCCCACTTCTTCCAGTTGGTCAATGAGGCGCGCTGCCCGGGCATACCCCAGTTTCAGCCGTCTCTGGAGCATGGACACAGATGCCTGCTTGGTTTCAAAGATCACATCCACTGCCTGCGGCAAAAGCTCATCATATTCGTTTTTCCCCGTTTCTTCTTCCGGCTCGTTCTTCTGATCTTTGTCCGCGGATGCCTTTTCAATCTCCGCCAGAATCTCATCCGAGTATTCCGCTTCCGCTTCCGTTTTGACGAAATTGATGATTTCCTCCCGCTCTTCATCGGTCACAAAAGCGCCCTGCAGGCGCACAGGCTTGCTCCCAATGGGTGAGTAGAGCATATCCCCGTTGCCCAGGAGTTTTTCCGCTCCCTGCTGGTCCAGGATAATGCGGCTCTCCAACGGACCGGATACCGCCAGGGCGATCCGGCTGGGGATGTTGGCCTTCATAAGACCGGTAATCACATCCGCCCGGGGGCTCTGGGTCGCGATCACCAGATGCATCCCGGCGGCGCGGCCCATCTGGGCGACGCGGCAGATTGCCTCTTCCACCTCTTTGGAGGCCACCATCATCAAATCCGCCAGCTCATCGATAAAGATCACTACCTGGGGGAGAATGGCCTCTCCCTTCTGCCTCATAATGGCGTTGTAGCTTGCCAGCTCCCGCACCCCGTTCTCAGAGAACAGTCTGTAGCGCTTGAGCATCTCCACCACGGCCCACTGCAGGGCCCCGGCCGCCTTTTTCGCGTCGGTCACCACGGGCACATACAGGTGCGGCATGCCGTTGTAGACCACGAACTCCACCATTTTGGGGTCGATCATGATCATACGGACCTCTTCCGGGGTGGATTTATAGAGCAGACTTAAGATCATGGAGTTGACGCACACGCTCTTGCCGGAACCGGTCGTCCCTGCAATCAGTACATGGGGCATTTTGGCGATATTGCTCACCACGACATTGCCCCCGATGTCCTTGCCCAGAGCCACGCACAGTTTGTTCTTATCCTTTCGGAATGTGTCCGAACCCACCAGATCTCCCAACCAGACGGTACGCACTTTCCGGTTGGGCACTTCTATGCCCACGGTGGATATTTTATCCGGAACCGGGGCAATACGAACACTTTTCACTCCCAGACTCAGGGCAATG
>CAZGAM010000187.1:0-4103 GCA_964523685.1 uncultured Oscillospiraceae bacterium
AGAGGCGTTCGCACTTCCGGACAGTCACAAGCTCCGAGGTCTATACCTCGTGAGTGGTTGACAAATCAGCATTTTCTATTAGCAATAAGGGAGGCTCTCCTGCAATACAGCTGATGCGGCGCATACTTCCCGTAATACAGGCGAGGTACTCTGGCATGAATGCCGCACACAACCTCATCTACACTGCAGCCAATGGTTTCAGCCATTTTCGCAATGGTAATTTCTTTCCGATTGAGAAGTTCCACACAGTCCCCTCTTTGCACCGGCGGAAGATCCGTTACATCAACCATGAACTGATCCATACAGATATTTCCGATGACAGGTGCCAGTTTGCCGTGAATCTGTACACAGCCGCGGTTTGACAATCTGTGGTCAAAACCATCTGCATAGCCAACAGGGATGGTCGCGATAATCGTTTCCCGCCGGGTGGTGTAGGTTCCTCCATAGCCCACCTCTTCTCCGGCCGGAACTTTTTTCACCATGGCAACATAGCTCTCCCAAGACAGAATTTCTCGTAGATTCTGCTGATCCCAAATCTCTTTCCCTACCGTTTGCAGGCCGTACAGGGCATCTCCACATCGTACAGCGTTCATCTGTAATTCCGGGTGCAGCAACACACCTGCACTGTTGGAGACATGTACACACCCCGGATCAACCCCGGCTTCCTGCAGCCGTTCCAAGACCCAGCGGAAGCGCTGCATCTGTTTCTCTGTCTGCGGACAGTCCAGTTCGTCCGCACGTGACAAATGAGTGAAGACTCCCTCAATACGGAGATGACTCATTCCGGCAATTTTTTTTACGCACGCCACGCCATCCTGGTCAGAAGGAAAACCAAGGCGGCACATCCCAGTGTCAATCTTAATCTGAACGGGGGTAATTGTTTTTGCCTTAGAGGAAACCGCATTTAATTTCTCCGCCTGTTCCAAAACAAAAACAGTCGGCGTCAAATGAAGATTTGGTACTTGCTGCAGATCCTCATCCAAAATGGGAGACAGCAGTTGAATAGGTTCCTCTTTGGCGCCGGCATTTCTGAGCTCGCGTGCCTCCTCCCAGAAAGCTACCGCGTAATTTTTGATTCCGCATGCGTGGAGAGTTGGGTATATACCGGCAATTCCGTGACCGTATGCATTATCCTTAAGCACTGCCGTTAAGGCAACATCCGGTCCAAGCCGTTTGCGAATGTTTTCTACATTCTTTGCCAGATCGTCCAGATAAATGGATACATTGGTTCTCATGGAATCCATTTTTCTTTCCTTTCGTTATTGCCTGATAGTTCTATGTTCATGCCATAAGAGCCTGCTGCCCTCGATCTATCGACAGCGCATTGGACTATCTGCAAGGTCCGCAAGGGGGCAAGCATGCATTTTTGCATCTTCTGTGGCTCGATATGTGCTCCAGCGTTGTCCTTCAGTCATGTCAACTGCCCATTCCCTAAAGAGAACAGTCGTAGTAACGACTTGCGCCTGACGCGTTCCTCTCCGACCTTTGACCCCAATAGGCATTGCCTAAAGTGGCAGAAGCCCTATCTTTTTTTAGTTTACCACACGACCACCTTGCTGTGCAAGACGGTTGGCACAGTTCGATACCATATTGGCAGCATTAGGTGTGACTATGGATATAGTCAATACGCAGTCGGGGGCACGAGGGGAGATGCCTGCTGCCTCTTGTTCGGAGGGAAACCGATATGGCAGCTGAGAATACGGCTGCGCTGTCATCGTATATTCTATTCGAAACAAAAAAGTATGGCCAGGCCCCGTTACCTTCAGGGAAACTGCGAAAAAATTCAGTCAATATATCTTGCTATTTCTTCAAAGGTGTGATATAGTGCAAAAAAGTAAAAGCCACAATAAGGAGACAATGAGATGATTACCTTCCCGGAGATGCCCTATAAGAGACCTGATGGAGAACAAGTGAAGAGTACACTGGCCCTGCTTACCCAGCAGCTGAAAGATGCTCCGGATTATGAGACGGCAAAAACAGTATTCCTGGAAAAGGAATCAGTGCAGAAGCATATCTCTACCCAGGTCAATCTTGCCCATATACGCCATACAATTGATACCAGAGATCCATTTTATGATCAGGAAATGAAGTATTGGAACGCAACTCTTCCGGAAATCCAGGAATACTATCACCGGTGGACCTTGGCTATGCTGGGAAGTCCTTTCCGGTCAGATTTTTCTGCGGAATATGGGGACCTGATGTTTGTAAATGCGGACATTTCGCTTAAGGCGTTCTCTCCGGCTATTATTCCGGAGATGCAGAAGGAAAACGACCTTACGCAGGAGTATGAAAAACTGTTGGCATCTGCGCAAATTCCCTTTGAAGGCGGGATTTACACCCTGAGCCAGCTGACGCCCTATAAGTCAGATCCGGATGATAACCGCCGCCTGGCAGCTTGGAAGGCAGAGGGGCAGTGGTACAAGGACCATCAGGATCAACTGGACAGCCTATATGATGAACTGGTTGCTCTTCGGGATGCCATGGGTAGGAAATTGGGTTATGACGGATATACCACCTTGGGATACTATAACATGGGCCGGAACTGCTATACCAGAAGCGATGTAGAAAAGTTCCGGATCGCTGTTGTCAAGTACGTGGTGCCCGTGGCGGACGCCATTTACCGCCGGCAGGCCGAGCGCTTGGGCAAAAGTTATCCAATGAGTTTTGCAGATAATGCCCTGGAGTTCCGCTCCGGCAACCCCAGACCGCAGGGCGGCCCTGACGATATTCTGGCGGCAGGAAAGAAATTTTATGAGGAACTGAGCCCAGAGACAGGGGAGTTCTTTAATACAATGCTGGATGGCAAGCTGCTGGATGTGCTCTCCACTGAGGGCAAGGAGGCAGGCGGTTACTGCACCAGCCTGGAAGACTACGGTGTTCCCTTTATTTTTGCCAACTTTAACGGCACTCAGCATGACGTGGAAGTGGTAACGCACGAGGCCGGTCACGCCTTTGCGGCGTGGATCAACCGGGACCGCATCCCCCAGGAGTATATCTGGCCCAGTATGGAGGCCTGTGAGGTTCATTCCATGAGTATGGAATTTATGGCCTGGCCCTGGGAAGAGGATTTCTTCGGATCTGATGCACGGAAATTCCGCTACAGTCATTTGGCAGGAGCGCTGACCTTTATTCCCTATGGTACTATGGTGGACCATTTCCAGCATGAGGTTTATGATCACCCGGAGATGACGCCGGCAGAACGGCATGCTGTTTGGAAGCGCCTGCTGGGGGTTTATATGCCCTGGATGCGCTTGGATGGAGAGATTCCGTTCTACAGCGAGGGAGAGGGTTGGCAGCGTCAGCACCATATTTATTCCAGTCCCTTCTACTATATTGATTACTGTCTGGCACAGACGGTATCTCTGCAGTTCTGGTCCCTTCTCCAGGATGACCAGAAGCTGGCATGGGAAAAATATATGGCTTATGCCAGACAGGGTGGAAGTCGGGTTTTCACAGAATTGCTGCGCAATGCCGGTCTGGAGAGTCCTTTTGAAGAGAGCTGTCTGCAAAAGGTATGTGCTAAGGCCAGTACTTGGTTGGATCAATACGATCTTACCGGCATCGTCTGACATGGGCGGAGTCAGAGGGAAATGGAAATGATGGTTCAGGATGTCAAGCCAAGACATTTCCCATGTATTTCACGCGCGGGTGCGCCGCCGGTTTACATTGAGTTTAAGCATGATGACGCATAAATTACATAACCGGAGCGCTGGTTATAAGCGGTGCTCCGGTTATTTACGTGATATATTTTTACGTGATATATTTTTAGTTCAATTCCGTCACATTTGAAGTTGTGGGATGACGTGACATGCTCTCGATGCCAATGGTTCTCATAGAAGCAGGGGCTTCTTGCTCAAAGAACCGAATGGTTCGAGTATCAACAATCTATCACCGTGTTTCCCACGGTTCTGTTCGTCAACTACTCACGAGGTATAGGCCTCGGAGCTTGTGACTGTCCGGAAGTGCGAACGCCTCTTCGAGGCTCCTTCCTTTGGCTTCACAGGCAGATGCCGGTGAGTGACGTGCCATCGTGGGGCGGCTGACATTGCCCCTTGCGATCAGGTGTTACCCAACCGCAACTGTACGAAGAGACTCGATTCCCT